>DAOQAK010000018.1 GCA_035353855.1 Bacteroidales bacterium
GACGATTTTCAGCTTTCTTTGTTCCCTGTTTGAAATTTTTGAGGAAACTCCAATTTTAAGTAAAAAAAACGTTTAAAATTTTTTTTATTAATTTTCTTGAGTACTTTTGCCGCTTCAAATCATTGAAAATACATGAATGCTAAACTGATTTTGTGCTTAATTGTATTTGTTCCTATGGCTGGAGCATTTATACTCCCATTAGTAAGTTCAATTTCGAAAAAATTCAGGAATATTACTGCAATTCTTTTGGTTTTAACTTCAGTTATCTTATCATTTATTGCTTTGCCAAGTTCTATTACGACACCGTTGCAATTCAATATTGATTTTCCCATGAATTTCAATTTTGGTTTTCTTGGTGACGGATTGGCAGTTTTTATGGCACTTTGCTCAGCCGGAATCGGATTAATAATAATTTATTATTCTTGGGACTATATTGATCATTACAAAAACCAAAATGAGTACTACTTGATGGTGTTGCTATTCCTTGGTTCTATGATGGGAATTGTTTACACTACGAATTTAATTTTCCTTTATATTTTTTGGGAAATATCAGCTATTTGTTGCTGGAGATTGATTGGTTTTTTTAGAGATAAAGAGATTGTTAAACGAGCTGACAAAGCATTTCTTATTACAGTTTTCGGCGCATTATTGATGCTCGTTGGGTTTATCCTTATTTATAACGAAACAGGAACATTTGACTTAATCGAATTAAGAGGGACTAAAATTTCTAATGTCGCAATGATTTTAATCCTTGCCGGTATTTTTTCAAAATCAGCTACATTACCTATTCACACATGGTTACCTGATGCAGGGGTTGCTCCTTCGCCGGTTACCTCGCTACTACATGCGGCTGTTCTTGTTAAAATTGGGGTATATGTTTATGCACGTCTCTTTCTAATTACATTTGAAATTGACGATATATGGCATACAATTATTCCTATTATTGTCGGAGCTAGCGCATTGGTATCAGCAGGTGCTGCTTTGATTGAAAATGATATTAAACGTATTATTGCTTATTCAACGGTAAGTCAAATAGCTTTTATTTTCCTTGGACTATCTACCGGAACAATTATTGGGGCAGCAGGGGCTATTCTCTATATTCTTATGCATGGACTTGCAAAAGGAGGTTTATTCCTTTGTGCCGGTATCATTGAACAGAAGACCCATACTAAAGACCTAAGAAAATTGGGTGGCTTAATATACACCATGCCTATTACGGCAATATCTTTTATTATTTGTGCTTTATCTGTAATGGGTATTCCACCATTGGGTGGGTTTTTCAGCAAAATGATGGTTATCAATGGTGCTGTACTGGCTAACGAACCATGGATTGCAGTTATATTTATTGTAGGAGCAATTCTTACAGCGATTTATATGCTTAGATTATTTATCAAAATTTTCTTCGGTAAAAACAAATATCCCGAAATCAATGAAAGTGGATCATTTACAATGGTTTCTAGTGTAGTAGCATTAGCTGTACTTTCAATATTAGGTGGTATTCTTATATATTACCCTGCAGATTTTGTAAATTCAATTGTTGGCCAGTTGGCCATGTTATCTTTTTAATATAATAAGGAGTTAGAAAATAAAAACTGTATGTTTGGACTTAATTCTTTGCAATTTTCTCTTTTTTATCCAGTTTTAATACCAGCAATAACTGCATTGGTGGTATTGTTACTACCTAAAAAAGATTTTTGGTTAAAAAGCTTTATAAGTTTGGCTGGAGTAACCATCAACTTAATATTAGCAATCAGCTTGTTTAATAAAGAAGCCGCTTTTACAATTCCCTGGACGGGATTTGGTCTTAATTTTTCGTTTAGACTATACCAGTTCAGTAGTTTTATAATTTTGGCTTCAGCTGGTTTTTCATTCTTGATTGCTTTGTATTCAACCATTTTCATGAAAGGAACGAAGTATTATGTGAAACAGTTTTTCGCATTCTTCTTAATAACAGTTTCAATGGTAAATGGAGCAGCATTATCAAATAACCTTCTTCTTATGCTTTTCTTTTGGGAAGGTCTGTTACTTACAACATTTGTACTTATTTTTGCAGGTAGTAAGAACTCATTTGCAGCTGCAACAAAAGCGTTAATAATTCAAGCAGTTGCTGATTTATTAATGACTCTTGGCATATTAATGATTGGATGGCAAGCCGGTACATTCGAAATGGATCAAATTAATCTTCCAATGAATTATTGGGGAAGTTTTTCTTTCATTCTTGTAATGATTGGAGCAATTGCTAAAGCAGGTTCCATGCCTTTCCATAGTTGGATTCCGGATGCTGCTGTATCTGCACCACTCCCTTTTATGGCTTTTCTTCCTGCTGCTCTTGAAAAACTTTTAGGAATTTATTTCCTTTCTAGAATTACACTTAACTTATACCAATTTGAACCTGGCTCATCGATGAGTACACTTATGATGTCGATAGGAGCAATTACAATTCTACTTGCTGCAATGATGGCTCTAATCCAGAAAGACTTTAAAAAGCTTCTTTCTTATTGTGCAATCAGTCAAGTAGGATATATGGTGCTTGGAATTGGGACAGCTTTACCTATTGGTATAGTGGGTGGTATTTTTCATATGATAAACCATGCCATGTATAAAAGTACGTTATTTCTTATCGGTGGATCTGTTGAAAAACAAGTTGGGACAACAAATCTTGAAGTTTTAGGTGGTTTGGGAAGAAAAATGCCTGTAACATTTACTTGTTTCATTATTGCTGCAGCTGCAGTCTCTGGTGTTCCCCCATTAAACGGATTCTTCTCAAAAGAATTAATTTTTGATGGAGCATTAGAATCAGGAACCATATTTTATCTTGCTACATTATTAGGAGCATTCCTTACAGCAGCTTCTTTCCTAAAACTTGGACATGCTGCATTCCTTGGAAAACCCACAACTGATATTAGTAATGTTAAAGAAGCTAGTTGGCCTATGCTAATTCCAATGATAGTGATTGCAGGTTTTTGCGTTCTATTTGGAGTATATAACCCACTCCCATTACAAAATTTAATACAACCTGTTCTTGGTGCAAAAATGGAAGGTCATGATTTTTCCGGACTTCCACATGCATGGAATTTGGTTATAATTTCTGTTATCGTCCTTTTACTTGCACTTGCTAACCACATATATGGTGTGAAAAAAACCAAAAGAGGTTTGGGCGCAGTAGACCATATTCATTATGCTCCTGGACTTCATCAAATGTACAACTGGGCTGAAAAAAGATATTTTGATCCTTATGATATCAGCAGATTCTTTGTACGCATACTTTCTAAAGCTTTATATGCTATTGACAGAGCTATCGACTGGTTTTATGACACGTTCTGCGTGTGGGTGGCAACATCATTATCAAAAATTTTGAAAAAAGCTTATTCTGGTAATTTTTCAGCTTCTGTTAGCTGGTCATTAATCGGAATTGTAATAATTATAGTAACCACGATGATTTTAATGTAGGAGAAATATAAATGCCAACATTATTTGTGTTAATACCTTTTATTGGAATCGTACTTCTTAACCTGTTTTACACACAGGGAGTAAAAAAACTTGCATTTGGAACGGGAATACTCGTTACATTACTTCAAATGTTCATGGCATGTACGGTAATTTTCCAAATAGCCGGAAACGTTTTTTCATCAATCGAAATGGACTATTTTATTAGTTTTTCAATTGATATGTATGCGGCAATAGTACTTTTTACTATAGGTTTGATTTCATTTATTTCATTAATTATAAGAAGACATTCTGATAATGATGAAATATTCAACTTCTCCCAACTTATTTTTATAATAATGATAGGGATGAACGGAACTGTAATGGTAAATGATATTTTTTCATTATATGTTTTCCTTGAAATAACTTCTGTTGCATCATTTATTTTAATTGCAAAGAAAAAAGTATTGATGGCGCTTAATGGTTCATTTAAATACTTATTGATGTCGAGTATAGCTACCGTAATGATTCTTACTTCAGTAGCCATATTCTTTATGACATTTGGCACTTTAAATTATAACGAACTCGGAGCACAACTTAGCGGATTAACAACTGTATCAACTCAAATAATTTTAGCTGTGATATTCCTTGTAACCGGATTATCAATAAAAGCAGGGCTTGTTCCTTTCCATATGTGGGTACCCGATGCATATTCAAATTCCAGCGATTCTGTTTCCGTACTTCTTGCAGGTATTGTTACTAAAGGTGGTGGTGTTTATGCAATTATTCGTTTATTAATGGTAGTGTTCCCACAGATAGCTATTATTCAAGATATTTTTGCATTACTTGGTATCATTTCGATAGTGGTTGGTGCATTGATGGCTATTGGTCAGAATGAATTTAAAAAAATGCTGGCTTATTCAAGTATCAGCCAGATTGGTTATATTATAGTAGGAGCCTGCTGTGGAACACCACTGGGATTCCTCGGAGCTTTCTTGCATTTCTTCAATCATGCTACTTTCAAATCATTATTATTTGTTAATTCAGCAGCTGTTGAAGCTCAAACAGGCCATAAAGAACTTGATAAACTTCAGGGTCTTGGTGGTAAAATGAAAATAACGGCAGGAACATCAGCAATTGCATTCTTGTCGACTGCAGGAATTCCTCCTCTTTCAGGTTTCTGGAGTAAAGTTATTATTATTGTTGCTTTATGGCAATGCGGATATGTACCTTATTCGGTTATTGCACTTCTGGCAAGTATTTTAACTTTGTCTTATTTTCTTATTCTTCAGAGAAAAGTATTCTTTGGAAAACCAACTGAAGAATTTGAAAATACAAAAGAAGCAAATAAAGGTTTTATCACAGCATCAATGATTCTTGCAATTATCATTGTACTGGTAGGTATTGCCTTCCCGTTTGTATTGAATTTTTTAAAGATTAAAGGATTGTTTTAAGACTTAGATATGAACAACACAGTTTTGTATATTCTCCTTGGTTTGCTGGTATTTTCATCATTGTTCACTGCATTGATCAAAAATACTCTTAAAGCGGTTATTGCTCTTGCAATTGCCAGTGCTCTTTTATCTATAATCATGTTTTTGATGGGTGCTCCACTTGCAGCAGTTTTTGAATTATCTGTATGTGCCGGGTTAGTTACTGCCATTTTCGCTAGTACTATAAGCCTTACTGATCAACCTAATCCAGAACAGCAAGCAGAAAAAAATAAGAAAAGACTAAGCAGATATATTTATTTGCCAATTATTATTATTGTAGTTACAGGTATTATTTTAATCACAAAACCCGGTTTGGACTTTACTTCGTTTACCAGTACCGTTGCTGAAAATACTGTACAAAATACAATATGGCATACAAGAGGTTTAGATATAGCCGGGCAAATAATTGTTATACTTGCTGGAGTATTTGGAATAGTAATTCTTTTTAAAGAAAGATCAAAAAACTAAAACATGCTAACTATAATTTTTCTTACCGTAGTTTTGTTATATATAATCGGATTTTATTACTTGATTACAACAAGAAATCTGATTCGTATACTCATTGCCCTTGAGGTGCTTACAAAAGGTGTTACGCTAACGCTTATTTATGTAGGTAAAGTTACCGGACAAATGGCAACAGCCCAGAGTATGGTAATTACCTTGATCATTATTGAAGTTGTAATACTGGCTGTAGCTGCCGGAATTATTATAAATATCTTCAATCATACAGATTCGCTTGATGTCAGAAAAATTTTCAGAAAAAACGAATAAGGAGTTATAAAAAATGGAAAATATACTTCTGTCCCCACCCATCGCCTTTGCTCTTATACTTGCAGTAGTAATTTTACTTGGCTTTGTTTCTAAAGGCTTGGCTCCTAAAGGTACTGCATCTGTTGGCAAAGGTGAATCATATGCTAGCGGTGAGGATGTAAAAACGCATAAGGTTCAGCCTGATTACAGGCAGTTTTTCCCTTTTGCATTTTTCTTTACAATAATGCATGTCGTAGTTCTAATTGTAGCTACCGTTCCAAAGGAAGTGTCAATGTTGTCGTTTGTTTATATATTTGCAGCAATATTGGCATTATTGATTTTGTTCAGAAAGTAATCTTTCTAATTTGTTAATATTATTAATAAAAATATAGTAGGAAATGGTTTTAGATAAAACTATTAATTGGGCACGGAGAAAATCACCCTGGATTTTACATTACAATTCCGGGTCATGTAATGCCTGCGATATTGAAACACTTGCTGCTTTGACACCCAGATATGATGTTGAAAGGTTGGGTGTCCTTCTTAAAGCTGTTCCACGCCATGCAGATGTTTTGGTTTGTACAGGACCTGTAACGGAACAGAGTGCTAAAAGACTTAAACGCATTTATGAGCAGATGGCTGAACCTAAATTTGTTGTTGCTGTTGGTACATGTGCATGTTCTGGCGGAGTATTTCAGGGCTGCTACTGCGTTAAAGGCGGTGTAGATGCTGTAATACCAGTTTCGGCATATATTCCGGGTTGTGCAGCCAGACCTGAAGCTATAATTGATGGCGTTGTTAAACTAGTAACCAGTCTGAAAAAATAAGTTGTTATATGAGCAAAGAAGAAAATATTTTATCTGGACTTACACAAAAATTCTCATTTTTAGGTGATAAATGTGTTATTATTAGAGCCAGGCGTATAACGATTGAAGTTGACAGGGATAAAGTATTGGATGTACTAAGATATCTTTATTCAGAATATAAATTCGATTTTCTGTCAACAATTACTGGTCTTGATTCAGGTGATAACCTTGAAGTTATATATCACATAAACAACAGCGAAGGTATGCTGATGAATATTAAGGTTTTTGCTCCAAAAACAGATCCTGTAATAAAATCTGTACTTGAAATTTATAACGGGGCAACCTATTATGAGAAGGAACTTGAAGGTATGTTTGGATTAAAAGTTGACGGCTTGCCTGCTGGAAGACATTATCCCTTGCCTGAAGACTGGCCTCAGGATGAACATCCGCTTTTAAAAAACTGGAAACCTAAGAATAAAGAACTAAAGTAGAGGAATCATATGCCAAAAAGAGTTGAAATCCCATTAGGACCTCAGCACCCCGCTTTAAAAGAGCCTGAAAGCTTTACTCTTTACCTTGAAGGCGAAAGAGTAGCTGCAAGCAATGTTACTATTGGGTATAACCATCGTGGTATGGAAAAAGCTTGTGAACAAAGATCATATATTCAGGACCTATATTTAATTGAAAGAACCTGCGGAATATGTTCACACTCCCATACGACTGCATTTATTACAGCAACTGAAGAAGTTGCAGGGCTTGAAATTCCTAAACGTGCAAAATACATCAGAGTACTTGTTGGTGAACTTGAACGCGTTCATAGCCATCTGCTATGGGTAGGTGTTGCTGCTCATGAAATAGGATTTGACAGTTTATTCATGTATAGCTGGCGAGACAGAGAAATAGTAATGGATATTCTAGCTATGCTTACCGGTGGACGTGTACAATATAGCATTAACACATTAGGTGGAGTTCGCAGGGATGTTTCCGAATCACAAAAGGAACAGATTCTTAAAGCAGTAGATATTTTAGAAGAACGTACAAAATATTACATCGAGGTTGCAACAACTGAAACAACCATGATGGGTCGTTTAAAAAATGTTGGTGGTCTTACTTATGATATTGCCATGCGATTTCATGCTTCAGGACCTTTAGCAAGAGCATCCGGTGTTACCCGCGATGTGAGAAGAGATGACCCATATCTGGTATACGATGAACTTGATTTCAATGTGATAACCAACGATGGTTGTGATGTATTTGCACGAGTTGTTGTTAGAGCACTGGAACTTATGGAATCGTACAAGCTGATCCGTCAAGCAGTGAAAAATATGCCCGATGGTGATTTAACAGTAAAAGCTCCAAGAAAATTACCTGCCAATGAAGCAACAGTTCGTTATGAAGCTCCCCGCGGAGAGGATATACATTACGTACGTGGCAATGGCACTGAAAAACCAGAAAGGGTTAAGCTCAGGGCTCCTACAATGGCAAACCTTGCATCGATATCATATATGATTGATGGTGGATACTTAGCTGATGTACCTATAGTAATTGCAGCAATAGATCCATGCTTCTCCTGTACAGACAGGGCAATATCAATTAAACAGATTGAAAACGGTCGTGAAGACAAAATGGACTGGGAAAACCTACGTAAATATAGCATCGACTGGTATAAAAAACGTGGATTTGACGGACATAAGATTAAATTAATGCACTGAACGAATTGACTTAATTGAATACTGTTGAGGCTAATGAATTAAAACTAATTATAATTTAAATATGTTAATGTCATTATTTTATATTTTTATTTTCCCGGGTATCTTATTCCTCAGTATCTATGGTATTATACTCGAGTTTGTGGATCGTAAATTATTTGCACGTTTTCAGAATCGTGTTGGTCCCCCATGGTTTCAGCCATTAGCAGATTTTATAAAACTCATGGGTAAGGAAGGAATTATTCCTACGCATTCCGATAAAGCAATGTTTAAAATATTGCCTGCTTTTGCAATAGCTGCAGCATCAGTAGTTATATTATATCTTCCTATATGGAGTACAAATGCTTTGTATTCTTTTGATGGAGATTTGATCGTAGTATTGTATCTGCTTACTATTCCCACTGTAACATTTTTCCTTGCAGGCTGGTCATCATCTTCATTATATGCTACTATTGGTGCAGTGCGTACCATTACCCAGCTTTTTGCTTATGAAGTTCCTTTATTCATGTCCCTTCTGGGACCTGCCATCCTTGCTGACAGTTGGTCTTTTAGTGGTATAACTGAATTTTACTGTAATAATCCATTAATGGCTCTTGCAAATATTCCTGGTTTTATAGTAGCAATAATAGCCATACAGGGTAAACTGGAAAGAACACCTTTTGATATACCTGATGCAGAAACTGAAATAGTAGCTGGTCCTTTTACTGAATATAGCGGACGTTTTCTTGCATTCTTCAGAATGTCCCTCGATATTGAAATGATCATAGGTGCTTCTATAATTGCAGCTGTATTTCTTCCTTTCTGGAGTACAAACATTTGGTTTGGGTTATTGATCTATCTTGTAAAAACACTTCTTGTAGTATTCATTCTTTCTTTATTGCGTGCATTAATGGCAAGAATACGTATTGAACAAATGGTGAATTTCTGCTGGAAATTCCTTGCACCTCTGGCCATTCTTCAGATATTGATTGATATTATCGTTAAAGTATTGATATAATATGCCAAATAAAATAAAAGGACCTGGAAAAATGCTCTCATTGGTTTTTGGATCTCAATTCAAAAAACCTGCGACAGTATTGTATCCATTTGTAAAGCCTGAAGTGGTTGACCGATTCAGGGGAAAATTAAAATTTGATCAGAGTAAATGCATAGGCTGTAAAATCTGCATGCGCGATTGTCCTTCTTTTGCAATAGAAATTTTTAAAATTTCTGAAACAGAAAAGATCTTCAAAGCGGTAGTACGCCTGGACAGATGCATTTACTGCGGTCAATGTACTGACTCATGCCCTAAAGATGCATTAGAAATGACCAAAGATTTTGAACTCGCTCATTTCAACAGGGAATCTTTAAAAGTAGATATTTAATACAATAGAATATTTAACCGCAAAATAAGCAAAGTAGTTGCATAGCATACAAGGGAAAGTAAAAATGTCTTTGTATGTATTGTTTATAAGTTTGTTTATTTTGCGGTTAATGCATTTATAATCTTTATGAAAATAGCCCCTCCTAAACCTACCCCCGATTGGAAAAAAGATTTGCACCCAGGAAATCTTACATCACTAACTGAAGAGCTTAAGAAAACAAAAAAACTGGCGATTTTGGGTGTGGGTTCTGAATTAATGCAGGATGACAAAGCAGGTCCTGAAATTACTTTATACTTAGAGAAAAAGTATGGTAATGAAAATCCTAAGGTAAGGATATTTACAGGTTTTACAACACCGGAAAACTTTACAAAAGCAATAGCAGACTTCAATCCAGGGCATATCATCATTGTTGATGCTGCTGATCTTAAACTTGCCCCCGGCGAATTCACTGATCTTCCTATAGAAAGAATAACAGATTTTTCTCTTGGTACACATAAACTATCACTGGTTATGATGATCAAGTTTCTTAAAGAAACCATCAATCCTAAATTCAGCGTTCTGGCGATACAATACAAAAGTATTTTTTATGCTGAAAAAATGACTAAAGAAATGAAAACAGGAGTAAAAAAAGTATCTGCATTTCTTTCGGATATCATTGATAATTTATAATTCTTACCTCACTCCTATTTTCTGCAATAACAGTTACAACAATCATTTTATACCAAGTTGATAATACAATCGGTATTATATTCATCGGAGTAATGAATTTCATGATCATATTTTATGTACCTTTATAGTATATAAAATTTTTCATCACTTTGAAAAAGATCATTATCCTGTTTTTCATATCCTGTTTTTCTCTTCTCTTTATAAGCTGGGGCAGTAGCGGGCATTATTGGATAAATCATAAATCAACAGAATCATTTCCTTCATCAATGAGTGAATTTATGATATGGGCTGATTCTCTTGCCAATCATGGCTCCGATGCCGATGACCGTAAAAGCTGGGATCCTAACGAAAGTATGCGCCATTACATCGATATCGACAATTATGCAGAATTTATTTCTACCGGACATATCGCTTCAACTTATGATTCAGTGATTGCTTTGCATGGACAAAATTTTGTTGAAAATGAAGGGATACTTCCTTGGGCAACAAAAAACATGTATGATTCTTTAAAACTGGCGTTCATGCAACACAACTGGCATGCAGTCATTCTTCATGCATCAGACCTCGGGCATTATGTTGGCGATGGACATATGCCGTTGCATATTACAAAAAATTATAACGGTCAATATACTAATCAAACCGGTGTGCATTCCCGTTATGAATCGTATATGATAAATAATTTCGTTAACAATCTTAATACTTATGCTGGTGATACGGTTCACTTTGTAAATAATGTTCAAAAATATATTTTCGATTATCTATATATTAATTACACATATATCGACAGCGTACTTTATTCAGATAACTACGCACAAACTATTGCAGGCAATGATAATACAACCCAATATTACCAGGCATTATTCGATAAATCAAAAAACTTTACAATCACCCTTTGGCATAATGCATCTCATGCCCTTGCAGAATTAATATATTCCGCTTGGGTAGATGCAGGAAGTCCGCCCTTTTCGGAACACATCAGCGAATTTAACGGGAATATATTTGATGTAACGGTTTCGCCCAACCCACTTGCTACCAATTCAGTTTTGAATTTCAACTTACATTCTTCATCTAAAATCAAAATATCCCTCTTCGATTTTTCAGGAAAAATGATTTATTCAAATCAAAATATTTTCCCATCAGGAAAAAATAAAATAAAAATCGAATCCTCATTACTGGCAACAGGAATCTATATTCTTAAAATAGATTCAGGAAAAAATTCAGAGGTAGTAAGGTTTTTAAAACCATAAAAAATTTTACAACCTGTAATTTATAATACCCCGTGTAAGGATATAAAAATTTAAAATCCTACAAAACAAGCATTCATCACAACTAAATATATTTACAAAAAAATATCTCATACATCCCTTGCATTTAAAAAAAAATATATATTTTTGACTGTAATTGTTAAACAAATAACAAATAAAAACTATATAAATTTCAGGAGGTAAAATGGCAAGCATAGAATCAAAAGTTATCGAAATAGCCGGCAAGTACAAGAAACAAGCCCGCCGTCTTATGGATATGCTACTTGATATTCAGAATGAATACAGGCATATTCCTAATGAGGCTATTGTTACTCTTGCCCGTGAATGCAATATTTCACAGGTTGATATCGAACAAACCATTTCGTTTTATCATTTTTTCAGTCTGACACCGGTAGGTAAATATACCGTTTACCTGAACGACAGCGCTGTTGCCTGTATGATGGGAAGAAACGAAATTGCAAAAGCTTTCGAAAAAGAAGCAGGGATCAAATTTGGTGAAGTTACACCTGATGGGTTAATCGGGCTGTTTAATACCGCCTGTATCGGGATGAACGACCAGGAACCAGCAGCAATCATCAACGGCGTAGTTTTCACAAAATTGAATGAAGAAAAAGTTCAGCAACTGGTAAAAGCTTTCCGTAATGGAAAAAATGTTCGCGACCTGGTATTTGATAAAGGCGATGGCGCTAATGCCACCGAATTTATTAACTCCATGGTAAATAATAATATCAGGAAAAAAGGTCCTGTTATTTTTACTGAAACCGTTGCAGGAAATGCAATAAAGAAATTAGTTAATATGACTCCCGAACAGGTTATTGCCGAAATAAAAGCATCTAACCTGAAAGGTCGTGGCGGCGCAGGTTTCCCTACAGGTATGAAATGGGATTTCTGTAATCGTTCGGAAGATAAGGATCGTTTCGTGATTTGCAATGCTGATGAAGGTGAACCCGGAACATTTAAAGACAGGGTATTGTTAACCGAATTGCCAAGCCTCGTATTTGAAGGTATGACCATTGCAGGTTACGCAATAGGCGCAAAAAAAGGAATACTCTATCTCCGCAATGAATATGTATATCTGAAAAGTTATCTTGAAAAAGTTCTTGATGCTCACCGTAAAAATAATTTACTCGGATTGGGTATAGCAGGAAAAAAAGATTTCAATTTCGAAATTCGTATCCAGTTCGGAGCAGGCGCTTACGTTTGCGGTGAAGAATCAGCGCTGATTGAATCGGCTGAAGGAAAACGCGGCGAACCACGCAACCGTCCACCATTCCCTGTTACCAAAGGATACATTCAAAAACCAACCGTTGTAAACAACGTAGAAACTCTTTGTTCTGTTACAAAGATTATTGAAAAAGGCGCCGATTGGTATAAAGGTTTTGGTACTGCTGATTCTACAGGTACAAAAGTACTCAGCGTTTCCGGCGATTGTGCAAAACCCGGCATTTATGAAATTGAATGGGGCATGACCATAAAAGATATGCTTGAAATGTGCGGTGCTGAAAAAGACATACAGGCATTGCAGGTTGCAGGCCCTTCAGGCGTTTGTATCAACCCTTCACAATTCGGAAGAAAGATAGCAAACGAAGATCTGCCAACCGGAGGTTCGATGATTGTTATTGGCAAGAAAAGAGAATTATTGAAAGACGTTGTTGCCAACTTCATGGATTTCTTTGTTGACGAGTCATGCGGTTCATGCGTTCCATGCCGTGCCCTCACTCCTGTTCTAAAAGAAAAACTTGAAAAAGTAATTGCAGGTAAAGGTGTAAAACAAGATATCGACGATATGGTAAAACTTGGAAAAATGATGAAAGACCTTAATCGTTGCGGGCTTGGTCAAACCTGTGCCAACCCTATTCTTACCACTATTGAAAATTTCAGGGATAAATATGAATCATTGGTAAAAGCACCTAAAGCAGATGGCGTTTATGATTTTGATATGAAAGCTTCTGTTAAAGATTCCTGTGAAGTGGTTAAAAGAAAAATAAATGTACATTAATTGTTGAACAAAATAATAAATAATATATGAGCAAAATCAAGTTCACTATAGATGGGAAAAGCTGCCAGGCAGAAGCCGGTCAAACCCTGCTGGATGCCGCAGCCGAGAATGGAGTATATATTCCTTTCCTGTGCCATATGAAAGGTGTTATTCCTGCCGGTTCATGCCGTGTTTGTACTGTTAAAATGAATGGCAGACCTGTTGCTGCATGCACTACTCCAATTGGCAATGATTGCGCTGAAGCAAAAATCGAAAATAATACTCCTCAACTGAATGAAATGAGGAAAACTATTATCGAATTACTTTTTGTTGAAGGAAATCATTTCTGCCCTTCATGCGAAAAAAGCGGTAACTGCGAACTTCAGGCTTTAGCATATCGCTACCAGATGATGGTTCCGCAATTCCCTTATACATTCCCAATGAAAAAAGTTGATGCAACAAGTCCTAAATTATATATCGACAGGAACCGTTGCATTCTTTGTAAAAAATGTATCCGCATTATAAAGACCGATGATGATAAGAGTTATTTCGCTTTCTACAAACGCGGAAAGAAACTCGAGATACATATCGACCATGAACTGGCTGCAAAAATGAACGATGCTCTTGCACAGAAAGCAATGGACATCTGCCCTGTTGGCGCCATTCTGAAGAAAGAAAAAGGTTACGATGTTCCTATCGGGAAACGTAAATACGACAAAAAACCTATAGGTAGTGATATTGAAAAAATTTAATCAGGAGGAAAAACGATGAGCAAAGCAATAGTAGCAACAGCTTCACTGGCCGGATGTTTTGGTTGCCATATGTCAATACTCGATATTGATGAAAAAATTCTGCAACTAATCGAACTGGTTGAATTTAATAAATCGCCAATCGACGATATAAAAACCTTCACAAAACCTGTTGACGTAGGTATTATTGAAGGCGGATGCTGCAACAGTGAGAACGTAGAAAATTTAATTGCATTCCGTAAAAATTGTAAGATACTTATCTCATGCGGCGAATGCGCTATCATGGGAGGTTTGCCCGCTTTAAGAAATGGCATTCCTATCAAAGAATGCCTGGATGAAGCTTACCTTGGCGGACCTACAACAGGAATTTGCAATCCTGATAAGATCATGCCTAACGATGAAGAACTACCCATGATTCTTGATAAAGTTTATCCTTGTCATGAAATAGTAAAGATAGATTACTTCCTGCCCGGATGCCCTCCAAGAGCAGAATTGATATGGGAAGCAGTATATGCATTGCTTACCGGTAAGGAAATGAATTTACCATACGAAGTAATTAAGTTTGATTAATTTTAAAAAGAGGTACGATGAACAAGATAACTATAGAACCTGTAACCAGAGTTGAAGGCCACGGTAAAGTGACCATTCACATGGATGATAAATTGAATATTGCACAATCGCGTTTGCATATTGTTGAGTTCAGAGGCTTTGAACGTTTCGTACAAGGACGTCCTTACTGGGAAGCTCCTGTATTGGTTCAGCGTCTTTGCGGTATCTGTCCTGTTAGCCACCACCTGGCTGCTGCCAAAGCACTCGATGTTATTGTGGGAGCCGGAACCGGCGACGGTCTTACTGCTACCGGCGAAAAGATGCGCCGCCTGATGCACTACGGACAAATGTTCCAGTCGCATGCACTGCATTTCTTCCACCTTGCATCACCCGACTTCTTATTAGGATACGACAGCGACCCTGCATTACGTAATGTAATTGGCGTTGCATTAAAATTCCCCGATCTTGCTGTTCAGGGTGTGATGATGCGTAAATACGGACAGGAAATTATTGAAGCAACTGCCGGAAAGAAAATTCACGGAACAGGCGCTATACCCGGTGGTATCAATAAAAACCTCACCATCGAAGAACGTGATAAATTCCTGAAAGGCGCCGACCCGATGAACATCGATAAGATGATCGACTGGGCTTTAGCTGCTGTTGCTTTATTTAAAGAATATCACAAAGCAAATAAAGATTTCGTTGACAACTTCGCAGTATTCCCTTCAAGTCACCTGAGCCTTGTAAGAAAAGACGGCGCTCTTGATTTGTATCACGGAGTTCTTCGCGCTGTTGACAAAGACGGCAAGAGAATATTGAACGATGTGGATTACCAGGAATATTACAAATACATCAATGAAGAAGTTCGTTCATGGAGTTATATGAAATTCCCATTCCTTACATCAATAGGAAAAGAAAACGGTTGGTATACTGTAGGCCCATTAGCACGTTTGAATACCTGCGACTTCATCCCTACTCCACTTGCACAAAAAGAATTTGAAGAATATAAAAAATACACCAACGGAAAACCCAATCACATGAGTCTTCACATGCACTGGGCACGTTTGATTGAACTGTTACATTCAGGTGAAATGATAAAACAATTATTGAACGATCCTGATTTACAGAAAACCGATTTGGTGAAAAAAGGCAAGAAACAAATGGAAGGCGTTGGTTTGATTGAAGCTCCACGCGGTACATTATTCCATCATTACCGGATTAACGAGAATGACCAGATAACCATGGCTAACCTTATTGTTTCAACAACCAACAATAATGAGCCTATGAACAGGGCCGTTAACGATGTAGCAAAGAAAATGTTCACCGGTAAAAAAGAAATTACCGAAGGAATGAAAAATGCTATTGAAGTTGCCATAAGGGCTTACGACCCTTGCTTAAGTTGCGCTACACATGCATTAGGCAAAATGCCTCTGGATATTAAATTATTCGATTCTAACCAAAACTTAATTGATAATTACAGGTCGTAACACTACTACCTGTTAAAAGAAAGAGCTGCTTCGTTGAAGCAGCTCTTTCTTTTTTATAATCATACGCCATTGATCGGTAATCATACAGCACTATTTCCTATGCAATAGATACTGGATTTAAACAAACATAATTATCTCCAGAAACTTTGTGTTTAGTAGCTCTTTACAATCTTTGATTTCAGCGTAAATTCAAGGGGCTATGATCAGCGGTGGCTGATGTGTCTGCAAATGCATAGACATTATTTTTCTTTTCTTGTTTTCTTTTCTAAAACTTTCAAGCTTTCTAAATAATTTTTTTCTGCTTCGCTCAATGTTTTTTGTTGATATTTCTGATATTCAGCGGTAGCCTTTTCAATAGCAATTTCATGGCTGATGGCACCAGCATCCTGCAAAAGTTTTTCTCCGCTCATTGTTAAAATTTTATCCAGATGTTCAGCCCAATCTTTCATTGTCATTGTTTGCTCTCGTTCTGCCTGACGCTCTGCAAAATCTAAATACCCCGAAACTATTTGCCCAAGCGAACGAAGCTCTTTTTCGTCTAAATAATTCTTTGCAACCACAACGTCTTTTAAATACGGACGACTGCCCGGAAATGTCATTAGTCCCATAAATTCTTTTTCTGCATCAGCACGATTATAAATAACTTCGGCTGCTGTTTGTCCATGTACTGCAAAATGAATTTTGTTTTGAACTTTTTTAAAAAAAGCGATGGAAATTTCTGCCTTGGGATCGTAGTCAATACTTGTTGCATAAATATCAAGCACCTGGCGGTAAAATACTTTTTCGGAAGCACGAATATCACGTACACGCTGCAACAATTCTTTCCAATAGCCACCACCGCCCAAATTTTTAAGGCGCTCGTCGTCCATTGTATAACCTTTACGGATATATTCGTTCAGTCGTTTTGTTGCCCACTGGCGAAACTGTGTTCCCCGCAATGATTTTACTCTATATCCTACAGAAATTATAATGTCTAAATTATAGTAATTGGGGGCTTTCTGCTGAAATTCGGAAATTCCGAATTTCTTTATACATGCAGCCTCATCAAGCTCTCCTTCATTAAAAATATTTTGTATATGCTCATTTATTGTAGATTTAGCTTTACCAAAAAGTAACGCCATCTGCTCCTGCGTAAGCCATACTGTTTCATCTTTAAAACGAACATCCACCGATATTTTCTCATCTTCGGTTTTGAATAAAATAAAGTCCGATTGATTATTTTCCCTCTCTACCATCTTCTATAATTTTTGCTTCCTCATATTTTAACTTTTAAACATATTCACTAATGCTTCGCACTTCTTCTCCCGGGCTAGCTTGCAAGCTCTTAAACCAAGCTTTGGTTGTAGCGCAGGTTGTGGAACTTTGGTCCACCATAACGATAGATGTGTAATAAGGTTCGGTTGAATTTCAAAATTTTTGTGCCGTGGCATTTTTATTTTTCTTTTTTGTCAAAATTCTTTTATCATTTTGTTTTTTGTTTTGATTTTTAAAATGAATGCCTAATTTTTGTGTTGCTCTATTAATGTTATTCTTTTTCACACTTTGCTATAAACTCTTTTCCAAATTTATAAATTTTTATATACTCGTTTACAAATAAATATTAATATTTCGGATACAAATTGGAAAGCTATGAGGAGTAAGTTGCAAGACACAAGTCGTAAGTAGCAAGATCCTGGTCAGGAAAATTATGTGTCAGGAGATGCAGAAGAACCGAAGTAATAAACAGAATAAATATTAACTGATAATCTTTTATGTTAAAAATTTTAACCATTTTCATTTATTCTTTTAACTTTGATATAATTATTTCAGTTGCAATGAAAAAATTATTACTCATATTTCTTATTTTTTCTGTTCACCATTTTTCTTTCAGCCAGGTTTTATTTCACGAATCATTTGATTCTACTGCTATTCCATGTGCCTGGAAAAATATCCAGGTAAGTGGCGCCGGTTATAAATCCATTTGGGATGATATAACCATTGGAACAAATGCCATATGCAACCCGCATTCGGGAACTGGAATGGCAAGGTATTTCTGTTACAATCTTTCAGAAGGAAAATCGGCAATTCTTATTTCACCTTCGATAAATCTTACTACAGTTGGAGTATATGTTGCAAAGGTTTCTTTCTGGATGTTCCGCGATAACAGTTATCCTACAAAAGAAGACAGCCTGGATATTTATGTGAATGATACACTCACGTTAAGTAATGCTGTTCATCTTGGAAAACTTATCCGCTACAAAGGATTACCTCCAATACAAAGTACAACCGGATGGTATCAATATTCATTTGAAATTCCTACTTCTTTCAGCGGGGATAAAAATTATATCATACTCAAAGCAACCAGTGAATTCGGTTACGACATAATAATTGATGATCTTTCGGTATACATTGATAATGCCGTAAACATTGATGTAACGGAAGAAAACGCTTCAATAAATATTTTTCCGAATCCTTCCGATGGAATAACAAATATTGAAACAAAACAAATCAGCAACGCTGAATTATCTGTTTATTCGCTGATGGGACAAAAAGTATTTTCAAAAAAAATAAATAAAACAAATACTGTTCAACAACTTGATTTCAGTTTTCTTGTAAAAGGGACTTACATCATTCAAATTAAAAATGAAAAAAATAACATCATCCGCAAATTAGTTATTCAGTAAACGATGAAGAGATTAATTGCAATAATATTTGCCTTGTTTATTTTTCAGTTAAGTTTTTCGCAAACTTCAACAAGTAATTTTATTATAGGAACAGGAATAGCTGATGTTACCTATCCTACATTTGGTGTGGGAATGCACGGCATGGCCGATGACCTGCAAAAAACCACTGAAGTTGAAACACCATTGTATGCAAGAGCATTCATCATTGCCGATAAATCGGGACAAAAACGTATTGCAATTATTGTTATTGATATTTTAACCTGCAAGCAAGCTGTTAAAACAAAAGTTATTGAAGAATTACAGAACGACCCATTTTTTAATCATCAATATAATGTCGACAATGTTTTGATATCGGGAACGCATACACATAGCGCACCGGTAGGATATTCTGATTATTTTCTGTATAACTTTACCGGTGGCGGTTTTGACCAGATGTGTTTCGACCATATTGTAAAAGGAATAGTAGAAGCTATGCGAAAAGCGCATCAGAATCTTGCTCCCGGAAATATATATTTTAATAAAGGCGGATTATCTGATTGCGGCAGGAATCGTTCCGTAACAGGGTACAACAATAATCCCATAGCTGAACAAAATAACTATTCTACCAATACAGATACGGTGATGCTATCGCTCAAGTTTGTAAAAAACAATAATGGAAATACAAAAGCAATTGGTGTGTTGAATTGGTACAGCCTCCATCCTACTTCACGCGGACAGACCAATACATTAATAACCGGTGATAATTTCGGATGGGCTTCGCATCTTTTTGAAAATGAAATGGCGACTGATGTGGATTCGAACGAAACTTTTGTGTGTGCCTTTGCAAACGAGACTGCCGGCGATGTTTCGGGAAATATAAAATATGGTTTGCCCGATGGAGGGCCGAATGATATTCTTCATATGCAGGAATACGGCAATATGCTTTATTCAAAATCGAAAGAACTTTTTAATACGGCTACTGATTTATTGGATACCGGAATTTCTTACAGTTACACGCACATCGACATGTCGAACGATACCATTGATAGCATTCCAAATGCTCGCACATGGCCTGCTGCGGTAGGATTATCAATGGCAGCAGGAAGTACCGAAGACAGCAAAGGAAACACTTTATTCATGGGTATAAGCATAACTACTAGTCTAAGGGAAGGAATAACATCTGACAATATTACTTTAACTGAAAATGGAAAACTATTAATTGCTTATAATGGACTCGTCGGGAAACTTCCATCCGGCTGGAATTTACCGGGCAGTAATGCAGATATTAATTTAGTGAACGGGCACTATCCTAAACCTATAATGTGGCCTGTTGGTAAAGCAACACCATATCCTTTGGTACCAAATGTTGTTCCTATTCAATTAATAAAAATCGGGAAGCTTGCAATTGCAGGAATACCGGGCGAAATGACAACTATGGCAGGAAGACGTTTAAGAACTTCAATCCACGATGTTTTTGGTTCTGATATTTCGGAAATTGCTTTGAATACTTATGCAAATGCATATTCATATTACATCACAACTAAAGAAGAATATGAAATACAAAATTATGAAGGTGCTGTTACTATTTACGGACCTTATACTTTAGCAGCCTATCAGCAGGAATATACCAAACTTGCCAAAGCAATTAAATACAATACCCCCATCGATATAGGAAGCCCGGCAATTGCAGTACCCCCAGATCTTCCCTATCCGGGAATTGACACAACAAAGATTTTCATCAATAACCGCAGCGATACAGCAGTTCGCATTCGTGTTTACAAATCGGATGATACCATGGCTGATACAATACTTGGTATTCCTTCTTCCGACAAAACTGTTGAAGCAAGAACCAATGCGCTTATTGATATGCCTTCGGGATACACAACTGCTAAGGTAAGGAAGAACGATGACCTTTCGGTTATTTACCAAGGCGGAAGTATTATTATTGTAAAATAAAATCTTTATCGGTTCTTCAGATTTTTTATTTTTTCGAAAAACAATAAAGTAAAAAATCATTCTTCTTATTTTGAATCGACAATAAATACTATTTTTGTTTTAATGATTATTAAATAATTATTTCATAAAATGAAAATTCTGATTTATGGTTACGGTAACCCGGGAAGACAAGATGATGCATTAGGTGTTCTTCTTTCTGAAAGAATAGAAAAATGGATCGCTTCTGAAAATATAATGGATGTGGAAACCGATTCCAACTACCAGCTGAATATTGAAGATTCGGCAAAAATTGCAGATTTCGATACTGTAATTTTTTGTGATGCAAGTTTAGAAGAAATTCATGATTATGTATTTACTAAAGTTTGTCCGAATGATTCGCAAATAGAGTTTACAACACATGCCGCATCGCCCGCATATATTTTAGATTTATGTGAAAAAGTTTTTAGTAAAAGCCCCGACACATACTTATTGCACATTAAAGGATATGAATGGGAATTTAAAGAAGGGCTTTCTGAAAATGCACAAATCAATTTAGAAAAGGCAGAATCTTTTCTGAAAGAAAAAATTTTATTATCCCTGAAATAAACGGTTATTTTTAGTATATTTGTTAAAGATTTAACAAATAACTTTATGGGTATTTTACCTGAAAAAACCATTGAACGATTAAGTCAATACAGAAGGGCGTTGATCAGGATTTTTTCTAATGAAAAACAAAATATCTTTTCTCATGAATTGGCAAGTCTGCTTCATTTAACTCCCGTACAAGTAAGAAGAGACTTAATGCTTATCGGGTATTAGGGTTCACAAAGAAAAGGATATGAAATAAAAAAACTGATTTCATTGATTGGCGATATCATTGATTCTAAAACAGCACAGAAAGTAGCGCTTGTTGGTGTTGGAAATTTGGGCAGAGCGCTTATCAGCTATTTAAATAAAAAAAATACCAATCTGAAAGTTGTAGCTGCTTTTGACAGTAATCCCGAAAAATCCAATAAAGAATTTTCCAAAATAAAATGTTATCATATTGATCTGCTTTCACAGATAATTAAAAAAGAAAAAATAACAATAGGCATCATTTCTGTCCCCGCAGAACATGCGATAAATATCGCCGAAATGCTTGTAAAAGCAGGCATTAAAGGAATATTAAATTTTACTACTGCACCATTGAATCTAAATAAAAATATTTTCCTGGCAGAATATGATATGATTACTTCGTTAGAAAAAGTAGCTTATTTCTCCAATAAAAGTTAGCAATCTTTTTCCTGTTCTTCACATTAAATTTTGTTGAAAAAACTGTTAATAAATCATCTTCCCTTTTTAAAAATCTTTTCTTTTTAATATTGATATTTGTAATATACTATATTCTCTATTCTCATTATAATGGAAAGGGCAATTACACCTTATAAACCAAGTATTCCAAAGAAATGGCTGCTATTTATTTCAGGAATCATCTGGTTTTTTGCATGCGCTTTTCTTATAAAAAAAGGAACTATTTACATCTACTATTATTCTCATCACCTGCTTTTCAATGTAGGTTTAGGTTTTTTATCCGGCTTGCTGTTCTTTTCATTTATTTTCTATAAAGTTGCAAAAAAACATGTTAACAGCATAATAAAACTGGATTGTGAAAAGCCCGGCATATTCTCGTATAGAGGAATTAATGATTACTTTATTATTGCTTTCATGATAATAACAGGTTTGCTTCTATGGAAATTTCAGTTTATAAATACTCTATCATTAAATATATTTTACATCTGCATGGGCACTGCGTTGTTCATATCATCATTAATATTTTTCTATCACTTGCTTTTCTACAAAAAATATAATTACTCCGAAAACAGCCACAACAGCTAACAGACAAGCAAACCTATACATTTCAAAATTTACTTTAATAAAAATTATCAATTATTCCTTTGGTTGCTTAAAAATTATACAGATATTTGATTACTAAAATTTTGTAAAATGTCAAGAATTATACAAATCTCCGAAGCCGCATCTATTGGCCTTCACAGTATGGTTCTCATTGCCCGGTCAAAAGAACTTATTAATGTAAATCATATAGCCGAAAAAACCGGCGCTTCAGCCAACCATCTTGCCAAAGTATTACAACGCCTGGTAAAAGCAAACTTTTTAATTTCCAGCAGAGGACCTTCCGGTGGATTCCTTTTAAAGAAAAAACCTGAAGAAATTTCCATACTTGATATTTATGAAGCTATTGAAGGACCAATTAATACATCAGGCTGCCCAATGGACCGCCCGGTATGCCCTTTTGATAAATGCCTTATGGGTGGTATAATAAAAAAAGCATCAGAGGATTTTAATTCTTATTTTAAAAAACATACGCTTAAAGATTATTTATAATTAAAATCATTCCCCGTTTCGGATTAAATTGCATATTCCTTAAATGACAAACATAAGATCTTATTTATGATCAGAAGAATCTTTTTCTTATTATCGGCATTTCTAATCATGCATCTTAATGTTCAATCGCAACAGGATATAAAATGCAGTTTATGGAATCCTGCAAATTATTGTATCGCTCCCGAATCACTTTGTATTTTTAGTCAAACCAAATGTTTATTCTGCAATACCAGTTATATTTCATGCGATAATATCGATTCAATCAAAAACGCTACAGGCGTGATTATTTCAATAAATAACAATTCTTTTTCAAAACTTAAATTTAAAAACAAACTTAAAAATATTTACCTGCTGAATAATAAAGGAGAAAAAATATTTCCTGTTGCATTTGCATGGATAGAAGGAGTTGACTGTAATGATAAATCGCCGGTAATAAAATACCTGGACACCAAAGAATTTAAAGCCATAAACTTTAATTTAGTTTGTGTAAATGCAAATCAGCTTAAATTATTATTTATATTCAAGGGAGCTGAGAAAGGGAATACATTCACGTTTAAAAATGTGATCGAAAATAAAATTATAGAATGAATTAAACCCATTCATACTGAAACGGAAAAGATTTATTCACGATTTGTTTTTATTTATTTCTTCACAAACACACTCCCATAAGCATTGCATGTGTGGGGCATGATGGATATAACTAGTGTTAAGTTAAGTCTACTATGTCCCAGAATGTCATATTGAGTCTATCGAAATGTGAACATTCTTTAAGCGGTTCATCCTTCGTATTACTCAAGATTACCGTCATTTCAAAATTAACTTAACACGACCTCAAAAGCAAAGAAATTATTTAATCTGCCCCGTTTATTTCCCTATTTTTTTAAAAAACTTATTTTTCATTAAAAGAAAAATATTATCTTTGCAGCGGAGAGATGGCAGAGTGGTCGATTGCGGCGGTCTTGAAAACCGTTGAGGGTAACACCTCCGGGGGTTCGAATCCCTCTCTCTCCGCTGATAAAAAAGGAATCAAAACGCAAACCACTGAATTTACAACGAGTTCAGTGGTTTTTTATTTTGCGCCGAATGCAAAAAATGCCCTAAAAACGCAAATAATTCGGTTGCAAATTCGGTTGCAAAAACATTCTGAAGTTTATGCAACCGAATTGGAGATTATTTCACATGTTTTCAATATTTTGCATTTTACTTTTTTGCTTTTAAATAATAGTTTTATAAACCTTAAAATTTAAAAGTATGAAAAGACCAACATTCAGTATTTTATTTTTTGTAAAACGCTCAAGAGCGTTGAAAAATGGGGCATTACCAATATATGCCAGAATTACTATCAATGGAAAACGTGCGGAATTTGTCATTCAAAAAAATGTTGATGAATGTTTATGGGATAATGATAAAAGCTGTGCTAAAGGAAATTCAAAGCAATCAAAGGAAATAAACGATTACCTCGATTATGTAAAAGCAAAGATTTTGTTTGACAAAATTTATATGGAAGAACATAACGAAGCTCTCACAGCCTTTAGTTTGCGCGATAAGTACATGGGCATTGACAGTAAAAGTAAAACGATACTTGAAATTTTTAAGGAACATAATGAGAAATGCAAAAATTTAATGAACATAGATTTTGCACCCGGAACTGTTGAAAGATATAATACCTGTTATAAGCACATAGAAGATTTTATAAAGCTGAAATTTAAAAGAGAAGATTTACAGCTTAATGAAATTACTCCAATGTTTATAAGCGACTTTGAATATTATTTGAAGATAAACCGCAAATGTTGTCATAATACAGCAACAAAGTATATTAAAAATTTTAAGAAAATAGTACGCATTGCATTAGCAAACGGATGGATGAAAACTAATCCCTTTTCAAATATTAAATTTCATTTAGACGATGTTGACCTTGCCTATCTTACCGAAGAGGAGCTTAACACAATGATAAAAAAAGAATTTAAAGTAGATAGATTACAGCAGGTAAAAGATGTTTATTTATTTTGCTGCTTTACAGGATTGGCTTTTATTGATGTGAAGAATTTGACTTATGAAGATATTGAGGAAAAGAATGGGCAACTATGGATTAAAAAAAGAAGGCAGAAAACAAAGAACTGGTGCAATGTGCCAATACTGGCGCCTGCAATGGATTTAATGAACAAATATAAAAACAATCCAAATTGTAAAAATAATGGTTCGGTTCTGCCGGTGCTAACCAATCAAAAAATGAATTCCTATTTAAAGGAAATAGCTGATATATGCGGAATCAATAAGCATCTAAGTACACACACTGCAAGACATACATTTGCAACAACCGTAACGCTTTCAAATCATATTTCAATGGAAGTTGTTTCTAAAATGCTTGGGCATTCAAGTATTAATATGACTAAGAAATATGCCAGAGTCGTTGATGATCTAATAAAAACAGATATGGACAAGATAATGAACAAATATTCTATGAATGCGCCAGTATTGAATTAATTGTAATAGTCACGATTTAATCTGACAGACGGTTTTATTTAATACATAGTTTGTATTTAAAAAAAGTAGTTTAGTATATCAAACATTGCTTAACAGTGGCAACATCTAAGCCCATGTAGCTACAGAATTCATCAATAGTTACTAACTGGTGTTCCTGCTTATTAAACTCTTGTTTGATTTTACGAATAATATCCCTTCCCCAGCGTTCACTCTTGCCGGTTATTAATTGAATATCCTTCGGATAAATACAAACTCTTTCCATTTTATATAAATATTTAATACACTATCCATACTTCATCTATGCTTGTTGTATGGCTTTAATATTGCAAAGGTAATTCATTTTATGGTAGAAATAAAATATGTTTATGGAAGAATAAGCATATTTCGGCAAGAGCGGAAGTACCTGATTGCACAAGGGTTTCAAATGGTTTATTTTTACGAAAAAAAAAAGATTTTATTAACAATTAAACTTTAAAAAAAATGGCAAAGCAAAAAGGTATAATAAAATTAGAAGGCACTATCGGAGATATTACTTTCTATAAATCAATGGACGGACATCTGGCACGCGCAAAAGGTGGTGTAAGCGGGGAAAGAATAAAAACTGATCCTGCTTTTGTGAGAACCCGTGAAAATGGCACTGAGTTTAAATTAGCTGCTCAATCAGGAAAGTTATTAAGAGATTCAATACGCCCGATATTGATGAATGCTACCGATTCCAGAGCAACATCAAGGTTAACAAAAATAATGTCAAACATTGCAAAGCAAGACTCAACAAGTGTAAGAGGTGCAAGGTCGGCAGCTACAGGTATTGGAACTGCAAACGGAAAAGCTTTTTTAAAACTTTTTAATTTTAATCTTGATTCAATACTTGGAACGGTGTTGTTTAAAACATGGAGTATAAACTACGCAACAGGCGTTATTACTTTGCCTAATATTACTCCAACAACTGATATTATAGCACCTGCTGGAGCTACACACTTTACAATAAGCGGAGCTGAAGAAATTATAAATTTCAGTACAGCAACTTATGATTTCAAACTAACAAATGCCGTAAATGCTGCTATCGGGACAACTGCCGTACCAGTGGTTTTAACACCGACAGCACTACCAGCAGGCACAGGAACGAAATTATTCTTTTTGAAAATAGAATTTTTTCAAATGGTAAACAATGTTCAATATTCATTGAAAAACGGCAAGTTCGATTCACTTGCAATTATTGATGTTTCTTAATGTCTTTATGTACAAAAATAGAAAAGGGCTTTTAAGCCCTTTTTCTATTTAAGGACAAATTTTTCTTTTTTGCTTTCAACAATATCGCTGCCATATTTTTTTCTTATTTCTTCAATTGATTTAGGGCTTTTGTTTAAACTTTTATAATCAGATGGGCGGTAATACCACATAACTTTTTTCGATGCGAAATAAAAGCCAATTTGCTTTAATATGGCACGATGCGTGTATGTGTTGCCACTTAGCCAAATCCAGTTGCCGATAAGCTCAATTATTAAACCATCAAGACAGATAATTTGATTAATGATTTCGGGATAACGGATAAATTCCTGTTTATCTTCTTCGCTCTGCTTAGCAAAATCAAACAAAGGGTTCTTTTGAATTTCTTCGTACTCATTGTTTATTTCCTGCATTATTGCTGTTACTCCTCCTCTATCGGGGTGGTGCTTCATGGCAAGTTCTTTGTATTTGCGCTTCACTTCTTCGAGTGAGTGGCAATCGAAAAAATATTTTATGTTCATAAATAAAAGATTTAGTTAATAAATAAATTGAGGTTCTGCGGCTCAATGGCGTTCGCCGCCGCATAAAAAAAGTATATCATTTTAAAAGCTTAGGCAACAAAAAGCGGAAGGCTTAAGCGAAACGCAAGGTTTTTGACAAAAAAAATTTTACACTTTAAAAAGCAAAATGAGAATAAGTAAAAATTTTTTTGTCAAAACACGCAGTGCCTGACCTTGCATGAGCGAAGCCGTGCTTAACTTTGCCTAAGACTTTTATAAATGATACCCCTAATTTTTATTTTTTGAGATTATTAAGAATAAGTACATTTGACTAATAATTATTGGCAGCCAATAGACTTACAGGGATAAACAATTTAAAAGCAAACAAAAAAGTTTATTTTAATAGGAGATAATCTTTTAATAATAATTAAAAGAAAATAAAATAAAATGAATAAAAAGGATCCAATTATATGTACCTATCCAGTACTAATTCGGCTCTCAGAATTAGAAAATATGCTAAATAAAAAGGACAATAAGGATAAGAAAACATTCATATCGATAATTGAACATCGCTTGAGCAGAAGATTTTTAAAAGTAATTGATAAAGCAAATAAAGGCGATTTAAGCTCATTTCTTTCAATGGCAATTTGTTGCTTTCTTATTGAAACGCTTGAATGTTTTTATCAAGGATTAGAGAATACAGAAGGAAGAGGAGAAGGACTAAGAGTATTTAAAAGCTTTTTTAAAAGAGAAGAAGCAAATTTTCCTGGACTATATGATAAGAGTACTGATTTTTATTATAATGTTCGATGTGGTTTACTGCATCAAGCAGAAACTAAAAGCGGCTGGTTCCTAAATAAAAATGGCAAGTTATTAGAGCTTTCAGATGGAGAAAAAACAATTAATGGAAAACTCTTTTATGAAGCAACAAAAAAATCAATAGAAAACTATTTAATTTTATTAGAAAAAAGCGACTTTACCAGTGATGATAAGATATGGGAAAACGCATTTAAAAAACTTATTGAAGTATGCAAAAATTGCAAAGAAATTGAAAAACCTACAAAGAAGAAGGACAGCCGATAAAAGTATTGTACGCATATATGACAATGAAAAGAGTAATAAAAAATCAATATGAAAGTTTTAATTTATAAGCGAACACATAAAGGAGATCCTAAAAAAGAAGGGATATTTGGCAATCAGGATTGTATGGGAAGAATCCGAAATTGGAATTATGATGCTGTAATTGGTATAGGAGGAAAGACAGCTTGGAAAGAAGATTTGGATATAAAATATAAAATAAATTGGATAGGTTTAGAGCCAAAAAAAATCAAATCCAATGATGGGCGAAAGTGTGATAAAGTTGTTTTTTCACACTTTGAGTTGTATGAAGGGAAAGGGGTAAAAATAAAGGACAATTATCCAAATCTTTTTAAATATATGTATGAGAGTGGAAAAAGATTTGATATGTCTTCTGATTTACCAAAAGATGTTTATGAAGAAGTAAAACAAATTTTAGATTCAATTAAAGATTGTCCTAAATCAGAAGCATATGATGCAGTTGAAAACATTGCTACTTTTGAAACAAAAAAAACCTTTAGTTCCTCAAAATGCGGTGGCTGTTTTGGTGGTAAGGAAATAGAAATGACAATTCAAGAATGCTGATAATAAAACATTAGAAATGACCATCCCATTATAGCATTGATTAAAGTGCATAGTGATTTGGTAGAAACTTACAATATTTTATTTATGGAATGCGTGGTGTGGGAAAAGCCTAAAGCAGGTTTATAGTGCCTACAGCTCAAAACGAAGTGGAGGCTGCAATTAGCGAAGCGGTTTGCAGCCGGAACAAAACCAAGCATTTCAGAGATGCGAGCCACTGCGAGCGGAGCAAGGGTGGCAGACAAAAAAGCACGTAACGTAGTGAGTGCGTTGGATGGCATATGTTGCTTGCAACACAAGGGCGACGGTGGTGGCGGTGATGTAAGATAATTAATTTATAAATACTGGTATTTTCCGACACCACCGGAAGCCCGCAGCCCGCAGCGACACGCAGGCGAGCCAAAATAAGAAGCAGCCGCCGGACTTGAAGGGACTGAAGCGAACGAAGGCGAAATGAAATGAAGGATAGTGAGCCTGCGAACGCCCTGAATGAAATTGAGCAGTAGAGAGCAAAGTGCCTGAAAGGACGAAAAAGGCTGCAAGTGAAGCAGAAGGAGGAACTGCAAAAAGCATGACAGCCTTGCGATAGCAACCTTTGGCGGTGCTGCTCTTGTTAGACATTTAAAACAGACACTTATCTAACAAGGGCTGCAATGGGCTGGCGTGATTTTTTGCTGACGAACTGATGCTGAACACCCTATAAACCTGCGAAGGCTTGAGCGGTGGGAAATAATTAAAATTTGAATTAGAAAAAGGTAAAAATTTAAGTGTAGAAAAAGGGTTAGTCAAGAAGACCATTTTTTGATAGTATTTTAATGTATTCTTCTTTATTTATACTACATTTTGCAAATTGTATAAATTGATTATTACTCAGTTTACATTGATGTGCCATTTGAGATACTAAGGAAATGCCAATGTCTTTTGAAGAACCTCTGCTTATTTTTGTATGTAAAACTAATTTATCATTATGCCAAAATTCAAGAAACTTATGGTCCCCAGAATTTTCAACAAAACCTTTTTGAAGAAGATTTTGAAGTGTTTTTTTTGTATCAAGTGAGCTCATTCTTCAACTCTATTTACAAAAAGGTTAATAATCTTTTTTATTTTTTGAAGCCTTTTGGTAAGTTTCTTGTCAGGTAATTCATTACATCTTCTATAAAGAAAATCAAATTCTTCAGAAAAATCAACCTCTGCATCAACTTGAGATTCGCCAACCCCAATTATATCAAGCATTGGGTGTTTAATTATTATATTGTTATTCTCTCTTGAAACTTCACATAACAAGTAATCATTGAAAATATAAAGTCTGTCAAAATATCTTAAAGAGATTGGCTTGAAAGCTACACATAAATTAGGTCTATCAAAATAGTCTAAAACTTTTTGCCTGGGTTTTTTGCCAGGAATATTAGTGATTTTTATATGACCAACAAATTCTTCAGTTAAACCTGGTTCAGTAACATTTAAAACATCTGATATTAATTTATTTTTTGTTTCAATATTAAATTTTCTAATCTTGTAGATTGGAACTACATTATTATTCTTATCATAATCAATAAATCTTACTGGGGTATTTCCTAAACTGGTGGTAAATGCATATAAATTTTCAACAATATAGTTGCGACGAAAAGCATCAGGATAAAGTTCAAGTAATTTTAAATAATCAGATTTATCGGATAATTTTATTAAATTATCTAACTGGTCATTTACAAATAAACGCTGTTCGTCAATGTTCCCTAAAACATGTTGTTTTGGTAAAGAATACTTAATTTCAAGAACTGTACAGCATTTTTTTATACCTAATAAATCAAGTTCGAAATTATTTAAATCTATTGATGATTCAACAGTATTTTTTGCTATAGATGTAACAAGTTCTTGTAATGACTTACCAAGCTTAATAAGATAATTGATGGCAATGGTTCCATGTTTACCCATTTCACCACCAATTTCAATATTAAGCCCCTTTGTAAGATCAATTTTCATAAAAAAAATATAGAAATATTAAATTATATACGAAAATTATTGATATATGTTACTTTAAAATCATTCAGCTTTTAAATGATAATAAAAAATGAAATTTTAAGAATAACTTAAATAGCAAAATACAGTTAGCCAAAAATAGAGAAAACAAATATAATTAAAAAGTAATATTACGAGGTGAACTAAGCTAAAATGATGTAATTAAAGAAATGCAAAATAAAAATTGGCGTAAAAAAGATATTTTTAAAATCATTTTTTATGATATACTGCAATTTTGTTATTACGTAAAACCATTAAAAAATTCTGAACCTCGTAATCTTGACCTTCTTTATCTTTTATTATTGCAGCGTATTCTTTAGTAAAATAAATACTATAATCTAGACCACTTTCGTTAATTACAGATTTAATGAAAGATTTATTAGTAATATTACCTATTAAATATATTGTCTCAATTTCACTACTGATTTTTTTAAGATCATTGATGTAAATCTTTTTACCTTCATTATCAATTTTAAATTTCTTACCCAATATGCGAATTGTGAATTTGCAATAACTACCAACAAATTCATTAGCGCCTTTTTCATCAAATTTTCGATTTGCATAACAGTAAAGTAAAGCAACTAATTCAGTAACTTCCTTATAGATTTTTTCTTTTTCAGCACCTTTTGCAAAAATTTTTTCACCTAAAAAATTCATTTCTTGTATGAATACAGGGAAAAATATACCTGCTTTGCCAATATCAAAGAAATTGTCATAAAGCTGACCTACCTTATCTTTTTCAAGACCATCACGGAGAAAATCACTGACAAACTGATCTAATATATCTGCTTTCTGATTTTCAAATAATTTATAAGCAACATATAAATCAATAGAATCTTTTTGATATTTGGCTATATAGGATTTAGCTTTTCTTAAAAGGACACCAGAAATATATGCCATAGAAGCGTTAACTAGATTTTTGTTTTGATTAACACTTTTATGCATTCTAATAATAAATGCATTGTTTTTGATAAATTGTTCACGAGTTTGGTTTTCATTTATCCAGTGAATAACAATATTAGAAGGAGATAAATTAGGAATATCCTTCGAGAGCTTATTTGAATATGAATTTACTTTACTTTGAATATCATATTTTACATATTGGTATTCACCTTTATTCAATAGGTATTTTGTAACTCTATAAAAAATAGAAGCCCATTTTTCAAGAGTTTCAGGGTGTCTTATGAGGTAAAATACCGTTGTGCCAAATGTTACAACAATAATAGCAACGCTGATTATTATTGTTACATTTAAGTTTATTGTAATGTCAAGAATATTCATAATTTATCATTTAAAAAACTTGATAGATCTTTAACACATTTGGGTTTGTCACATGATATTTTTATGTCCCCACCTTGAGGGAAAATGCCATTAATGTTTTCAATAGTAATTTTATCACTACAGAATTTACACTTTATTTCCCCATTTTTAATTTTATCAAGTAAACCAAGATTATGCAATAGGGTTTCTAGATTATCATCATGGATTACATTTAAATTTTCTTTATTGATCATAAAGTGATAATTAATTATGCTAAGGTATAAATAAAATAAATTTTTATTTGTAAATATTTGGTGAAACAACTCCTTTGAAACTGCTTGTTTTTGATATTTGGTCATGTGGGATAAGGGCGTATTTCCATGGTTTGCCGCCATGTTCCTTTGTGTATTCGGTTGCGTACTTGCAATATTTTAATGCTGCCTGTGCCTTAGCCTGAACATCAGGATCGTTGATTTCATTGGCTGCTTTTACTTCAATTAAATATATACAATCTGCTGTTTCGGCAACGAAATCGGGTTCGTAAATTCTACTGTTGTTGTGCCAGTATATACGAAACTGATTTGGCGCAGGTCGTAACCATTTTAAAACTTCTTTGTCATTCTCTAAAACATAGGAAAGTGTTTGTTCAGTGCGGCTGTCGAACTTGTATTCAAAGTGACAGCTCTTTTCAAAACCTGAAAAAACAAATTTTGTTACCTGGCTGGCCGGAAAGCTATCGTCCCGATAATCTTTCCTACTCATACCTTTTAAAGCTGTACCGCTCCATTCTTCAATGCGTGTAAATGGCTTCACATTTGGTTTAATGTATTCAGGTTCATGCAAACGGAAATGCTGCATCATTTGTGAATAGATTTTATTTGCAATAAAATTGCGTGATTGAAAAACTATAGTTTTCAAGACTTCGTTTTCTTTTAAATTATTTTGAAGCTTATCTACTGCTTGTTTTGCCAGCTTATACAGTAAATCTGCATTTGCATCATAATCTATTTCGGAAAAATTAATCAGCTCTGAAATTATTAATTTCACCGGACTGCCATAATTTACGCCTGTTTTGACTTCTATTATATCATAACTTTTATCCTTCAAACCAATTCTTACAATTTCTTCATTTAGCTGATCATAGGAAAAGTCCTTACTATCTAAATCAAAATCATCAAAACTTGCGGTTACTTCGCCCTGCACTAAATCCATTCTTGGCATTTCAATGATATTCTTTTTGAAATCAGCAACCAGCTTTTCATAAATTTCATCTGCTTCGGTTGCAATTTGATCAGCAAAAATATTAATCTGCCCTGTGCTTAATTCTTTATGAACTGCTTGCATAACCTGTGCTTTCACATCAGGTTTCATTAGGTCGTCAACTTTTTTTACTTGAGAGTTTGTATTGAAAAACGGAATAACATTTACTAAAACTTTTTTCGCATCAACTATATTTTGTTGTTTCTGTTTTTGAGTAGCATCCTGAATTTTATTTACAACTTCTTGCTCGTTCTGCAAATTAACTGTAATGGTACTTTGCGCCGTTACCACTTCAACTCTTTCATTTAGTTGGGCTGCATCAATTTCAACAAATTTTAATTTATTTAAAATTGAATTGGGATCCTGGGCTGCTGCAATTACTTTATTGAAATTATCGTGTGCAACGACAGTGAGTTTATCTACTTTTTCATTGTTTGTTCTTTCTCCACCGAAAGGCAAACGTAAACCTCTGCCAATGGTTTGCTCAACTAATACTGATGCGTTGGCTGCTCTCAGCGGAACTATTGTATAAAGGTTTGTAACATCCCAACCCTCTTTGAGCATGTTCACATGAATTACTATTTCAATTTCATTGTCGTCTTTTTCTAATGAAATAAATTGTTCTTCTATTAATTCTTCATTTCTGGTGGTGCTATCTATCTGTAACACTTTTTCAGCAAATGTACCTTCATAAAAATCCACAGAAGTAACTAAATTATAAACAGCTTTAGCATGTGTAGTGTCTTTGCACACCACTAAAATAAAGGGCTTCACCAATTTTCTACCTGTATTCAAAGCAAAGAGTTTTAACTCTTGCTTTGTATCTTCGTGTATGCTTACAGCATCTTCTAATTTTATTTTTTCAATTTCTTCTTCGCTTCTTCCATGCGGATTAAAGTCTTTTCTTGTAGCAATGGTTGGGTTCTTCACATACAACCCATCGTCTAATGCTTTAGCCAAGCTGTATTCATACACCACGTTTCTGAAAAGATTACTTTTTTCATCTATTGGAGTTGCCGTTAATTCAATGCCTAAGACAGGTTTCAATTCATTGATTGCATCTTTGCTTTTATCGGCATGATAGCGGTGCGCTTCGTCCATTAAAATAACCAAGTCGTTCAAATTGCTTAGATAATTCCAATAGCTTTGACCTATATACTCAGAAAGACGCTTAATGCGAGGTGTCATATTTTTCCCACCTTCTTTTACAGGCTTTGTTTCACGAGCAAATTTTGAAACATTGAAAATATTTATTCTAATTTCTGTTTTGCTAAACAAAGAACTTACCTGATTGTAATTGTCGCCGGTGATAATTACAGGTTTGTTATGGACAAACTCTGCAATACCATTGAATACATATTTTTCATAACTACTATTGCCAAAATCTTCAATGAGTTTATTGTAAATGGTAAGGTTAGGAGCCAATACAAAAAAGTTCTTAATTCCTTTTTCTAAATACAGATATGCAATACAAGCACCCATTAAGCGTGTTTTACCTACGCCTGTAGCAATGCTGTAACAGATAGAAGGAAACTCTCTTTCAAAATCGGTGCAGGTTGGATATAGCGCTTGCACTTTTTCCAATTCTGTTTTAAGGTCAACATCTTTTTTAAGTTCTAACTCACCCGAAAGATGAACAAGTATATCTAATGCCTCTTGCAAAGGTTGGCGAAGTGATAAACGCTGCTTTATATTTTCTGCTATTTGATTCATGGTCGTATTTTGCATTAGGAATTAAAAAAGTGTTGATTGGTTTTCATCTTCAACTTTCTTTTTGGTTTTATTTTTTTTTGATGTTGTTTCTTCAATGTTTATTTCATCTTCATCGGTTGAATCAATTTCTGTTTCATCATGTGGAAGATTTACAATGTTGAATGAATAATCATCTTTGCCAAACTCACATCTACCATATAGCATTTGAGGGATTTTTTTAATAGTGATGTTTGAGTGCCTTGATTTGCATGAAGCAGCAAAGCCTTTGCAACAAATTAATAAACTTTCGTAGGGTTGCATTTCTTCGGCAAGTCTATCCAACATTTCTACTGTAATAAATTGGGTTGTTGTGAAAATAAAATCTTTTTCACTGCTGTTACCCTGTTTCCAATAAATACTTTCATGAGGCAAATAACGAAATCCTTCTTGTTTAGCCATTGCAGCTGCAAGCATATTTGCATTATAAGCGGGGTTAATTATATCATTACCGTATTTGTCTTTTTGAATTAATGAGGGCGCAAGCGTATAATATTTAAAACCTCCGCCACCTTTCCAGTTTACTGATTTGCTAATACCACTTTTCTCACCTATAATTACACTTTTAAGTCTTGGTATACAATGAGTAATTGCTTGTTCACCTAACTCAATTCCTATATATTTACGTTTCATTTTATGGGCAACAGCTGCTGTAGTACCAGAACCAAGAAAACTATCTAAAACTATATCGCCTTCTTTTGTAGACATATCTATGCATCGTTCTAAAAGTTTTTCCGGTTTTTTCCCTTTTGGAAAATCAATACCACCTTCGTTTGCTAATCCTTCAATAGAAATATCTGACCATATATCAGTAATTAAGTCTCCGGGCAATAAATTACCATCAATTAATTTTAATCTTTCTTTATAGTAAAGTACTCTTTCGCCACCAATAAATAGGTAATCCATATCATCATCTGGATGAGTAACAATTTTATCTTTAATTCCTTTAGATTTTATTATTGTTTCTTTCCTTTTCAAATATGCACCCCCTGAAACGGAAGCTGTTCTAAAAACAAAATCAGCATTCTCAATTGCAAACATTGCTATTTGAGTGTCAAAGTCATTTTCATTTTTCTTTGCTTCATAAGGAGATTTGTATCCTAATTTTTTTGAAAGAATATTTTGAATTGTATCCCATTGCCAGTTTTCTCTTGGATCATTTGGGTTAATAAATATATATTTATATTGAGTATCATAACCCTTTTCTATAAATAAATGAGAACTGTTTAGAACAAAATCTAATTTACTCTTAGCATAGAAAAAAATATGATTTGCTTGTTTAAAAAGACCCGATGATGTGCTTTTGAAACCAAAAGGTTTGTTTGTAGCATTAATTATATGGTTAATATAATTAGAACGTCCGAAAATATCATCCAATAAGATTTTACAATATGCAGCTTCATTATCGTCCAAATGGACAAATATTACACCATCTTTAGATAACAAGGCGTGTAGCACTTTTAATCTTCTTGACATTAAGTCAAGCCAAATAGAATGTTCAATACCGTCATCATAATGTTCAAAAGCACTGCCTGTGTTAAAAGGTGGGTCTATGTATATACACTTGATTTTATTAGTAAAATTTTGTTCAAGGGCTTTTAAAGCAAGCAGGTTATCGCCATGGATAAGCATGTTTTCGGAATTGGGGTCACCAAAGCTTTTGCCTGGGTCTTCAATTAAAATGCGAGGCTCAAGCTGTGGTTCGCTTCCTTTGCCAATCCATGTAAGTTCGAGTTTTTGTAAGGGTTTTGCCATTTATTTATTGAATTTTCGGAATGCACTTATTGTTTGAAAAATAAAATATGAAACTACTATTCTGCTTAAAAAATCCCAAAAGTAAATCCATTTTGAAAGATGACTGAAATTTTCATTTAAGTCTTTTAAACTATGTGCCGGATTTATTATTATAAGCCAATTATTGAGATTTTCCCAAAAGATAATTTTAAGATTGAAAGCAATATCAGAAAGTGATGAAGCAAATGTTGAGTAATCAAGTTCATTGCTATTAAGAAAACCAATTGGAATAAAACATATAAATGAACAAGCTGCTAATAGTATCAATGCTTTAATCCAATTTTGACCAAAATCATTTGATTGATTACTCCATAGAATTAAATGTTCACTCCAATTTCGAGGCTTACGCAGTTTTACAATTTTTCTATAATAATTCATCTCATGCCGTTGAAATTCTAAAGCACTTGGTTTATCACCTTGCTTTTGCGAAGCAAATTTTAATTGTCTATATAATTCCTGATTAAGGCAGTAGCTAAGATCAAGAGAAGAAGAGGCATTTTCATATTGATGCTTATTTTTTGACTTCTTTGCTTCAATTAGCAATTTTTCATATTCTTTTTCATTAAAAACATGTAACTGATCTGGAGTAAACCATTTCATTAGAGAAGTGGAAATATCAGTTAAAATGTTATTATGAAAAACGATTGTTTGAAATGAACCGAAATCAGTATTAAAAAATTGAGCTTTACCGAAGTTAGTAGAATCAATATAGAGTGCATTTTCTCTAAATTGTTTTTGCTCTTTATCATAATACCATTTTTTATATGAGGCCTTAACTCTTAGAAATATTATACCAGCATTATTTATTAAACCTTTTATTTTTATTTGATTAATTAATAAGTCCTGTAAATATATATTTGCTGATGTGTTGGTGCCACCCATATTCAAAATACCAACATGAAAGTTCATGATCTCAATATTGCCTTTTAGATTAGGTGAAATATTAATTGTGATATCTTCAACAATAGGAGATTCAGCAAATATGTCATCCTTACCATTAATGTAGACACCGTTATTAAATTCAGAATCTAAAATGTAAATTTTTGGGCAGCCACCACTGGCATTATGTTTAGTGTCGTTATAAAGGACTTCACAACTTTTTTTAAAATTAACGTCAATAAATGTAAGATTCCCTGTTGATTTTACTGCATGAATTTTAAAAGTATCTTCAAAGACACCACCATTAAAGGTAATGCCATTTTTTGCAGTTCCACCCCAAATAAAAATATCGGATTTAAAGGTAGAATCCATAAATACATAAGAAGGAATAACATTTTGTTCAAATCGCAATGAATTATTTATAAATGATTTTTCAAAACGTATATCCAAATTAGTACATTCATTATGTGCAATAGTTGAAAAATTATTTATAGAAGTTCTAAGGAAATAAAGATTACTGAAAATATTTTCAACAATATTAAGCTTTTCGACTTTAGAGTCAATTAGCCTAAGTTCACGTTCCAGCTTACATAATTCAAAAGAAAAATCATTTCTAATTTCACAATCTTTTAAAAGTATGCATTCATTATTAGGGTTGAAATATTCATTATAACCAGTTCCGGTACATTTAACAAATGATAGATGCCAGAATTTAGTATTATAGAATTGTAGGCCGAATTTTAAATTTGTTTCAAAAAATTTTAATTCACTGCTAAAAGAACAATTTTTAAAAAAGACACCATCGCATTTATAATCATTTTGAGAAATAAATAAAGGAGTTGGTAAAGTGATATTTTCAATGGTTACAATACCTGTTTTATTAAGCTGCTCTTTTATATATTTTTCTTCTTCTGACATATTTTATTGCTCAGTTTTCCTAATAAAATGATATATCATTAAGGACATTTAGTCTTTTTTTCTTTTAAGTTTTTTCTTTGCAATTTCCTTGTCTGCAGATTTTACTCTGCGTTCTAATTTTTTAATATCTTCTTCCGGAGGCAACTGTTCAGGTTTAATACCACTTTTACCTAATAAATTTCTAACATCAAAATTATTTTTAACATGTTCATTGGTGATATTTGTTTCACCTTTTAGGTCGTTCTTTTTAACATTGAAATTTGTAATCTCTGTTGCTAATTGTTTTGCTGTTATAGTAATTGTGGGTAAAAAATCGGCAAGGGGACGGTTTTCAGGTACTCCTAATTTATGCTTCATTGTGATGGTATTATTTCCGCCAAACAACGCCCAATCGCCTTTACTTCGAATATTTGCAAACCCTTTATTATCGACACCTCTTTCATAAATATTTTTTGAAAGTTCTGTTTCGGTAGCAGCAAGTTTTTCTCTTGCCTGCAATCTCTCCATCAACTGAATTCGCTCTTCAAGTAACTCTTGCTTACGTGTCTGAATTGCGAAATAACTTTGAGCAAAAGCAATTTGTTCTTTTTTAGGGTCGCCATTCTGAGCAATTAAATAACAAGCATATCTTGTAAGCATAATGTCATTAATGCTCTTTTCCGCACCCTTAGGCATGGGTATCGTTTTGGTGACATCAACAAAATGATTAAAAACATCTTCACCCGTGGTTTGACAACTTTCTTTAGCTTTGTCAATCGCATTTAAAAAATTACGCCAATCAGCATATCCAAGTAACTGCTGAAGTTCGCGGGCAAGCCAATATTCAATACCATCTTGTTCGCACGCAGCTTCTTCAAAAGTTTTATTGAGCTTAATGATAACTTCTTTATTCATATTACCTATGTTTAAATTAACGTTTCGGTGACATCACCAAAACGATAAAAATTGATTAAATAATTTTCCAACGTAAAGTAAATAATTCTTGTTCTGAAATATGTTGTTTTAAACGGCTTTCAACCTCATCAAGCAAATTATCTTTCCGGTGTTCAATATCATCTTCATTCTGATATTGGTTAAATCGTTTTTCGGCTAATTTTTTTTCTAATTCTTTAATAATACGCTGCTCTTTTACTTTCTGTTCAAGATTCAACAGTTTTCTTGCTTCAGTTTTTCGAGATTTTATTTCTTTATCAAGTTCTTTAATTTCAAACTTTATGCTATTCCTGACATCTTCACTCCACTTTTCTAATTTGTCAACTTCTTCATCAAAGAAACTATTGTTGCGTTGCAGGTTTTCTTCAATGATGCTTATTTGCTGAGCATTATAGATTTCTTTGAAATGTTGTATTATTTCATCATTAATAACAGAAAATGGAAGTGTTGTTTTTGCCTGTAATGAAAATAAACGCTGACATTGTTCCGGTAACAAAGCATTATTGTTATCATCAAAGGCAGCAAATAAAATATGGTCTTCCGTTTCAAAACTTGAAATTGAAATTTGCTTAGCCTGTAACCAACCTTGTTTGCCTATCAGGCTTTCGAGTATTGAGATTTTCTTTTCACAATTAGAATAATCAAAAACCAATTCTTGCAGTGGTAGTTCCCTACCTTTACATTTATTTATAAGCGTTTGGGCTAATGGGTGACCAACACGATAAAGATTTTCGTTTGGCTGTAATTCTTCCGCTTTACGCCTTTCACCGACTTTTTTATTTCCTACTTTGTACGGTCCTTTATGAATAGGTTCATCTGAGAAAGGGTTTTTCTTTAAGAAAAAACTATTTTCGGAAACATCGAAAGTTGCGTAAGGTTGTAAATAATATTTAGTAAGCTGCCACAACCAATTCTCAAATTTGCTTAAATAATCACTGCTTTGTTTAAGATTTATCTTTAACTTTTCATGCACTTCTTCATCAAAATTTTCCAATAATTTTTTTCGCGTGGTTTCAATGCCCTGCTCAATCTCTGGTTCCATCTCTTTTTGCAGAAAATCAAATGCAAGCTGAATAGCTTCGGTAGTCCTACAGGTTTGATAAATATTCACAATTCTTTTTTCAAAATCAACACCGCTTTCAATTGCCCCTAAAACTTCATCGCTGGCACCAAAGACACCATCAAAAAGTTGAAATTTTTGATCCAACAACTGATATACACGCTGGTCGGCGGCATTTGAATTATTAAGAAAATTAACAACAACAACATCGAATTTTTGCCCGTAACGGTGGCATCTGCCAATACGTTGTTCAATTCGTTGCGGATTCCAGGGCAAATCATAATTGACTATTAAGGAACAAAACTGCAAGTTAATACCTTCTGCTGCTGCTTCTGTGGCAATCATTATTGTTGCTGTTTCACGGAAATAATCAACCAATGCAGCTCTCTTATCAGCGGTTTTTGACCCAGTAATTCTATCAGTGCCTTTGTGCTTTTTAATCCATTCCTGATAAATCTGATTGCTTAAAGGATCATTATTACTGCCATTAAATAATACTATTTCATTTTTGTAGCCTCCTGCTTCAAGAATATCCTTAAGATATTCCTGCGTACGTGTGCTTTCAGTAAAAATAATAGCTTTACGTTTAGCTTTAAGTTCTGTTAGTTTCTGAAAGCCTTTATTTAATGCAGTGAATAAAACTTCTCCTTTGGAATTAACGAGAATGGATTTTGCTAATTTTTTGAACTCTTCAAGGGATTTTATTTCCTGCTTGATTTCATCTATTTCAGCATCGGTATAGATTTTCTCCTCTTTTGGTTTTTCTTCTTCTTCCTCCTCTTTCCATTCATCTAATTGCTCTTCATAGGTTTCATAATGAGATGAAATAACATCATCAAAGTTTTGATTAATATTATTTTGCTTTGTAATTGTATTTTCAAGCTTTTTAGCTAAACCATGTAATGTATCAGAAATAGCGAAAGTTGAAGAAGCTAATAGTTTGCGAAGTATTAAGGTCATTAGAGTACGCTGACCCGGAGGCAAAGCATATAAGTTAGGTCTTTGTAAATATTCGGAAACTAAATTGTAAAGTTTCTGTTCATCTTCTCTTGGGGTAAACTCTTGCAATATACAGGTGCGTTTTGTATAATTGATATATTCTTTAACCTGTCTCCTAAGGGTACGTTTACAAACAGGTTCCAATCTTTTCTTTAATTCATCAAAATTCTTTTCTTCTGAAATCCTTGTATATTGAGATTTAAAACTTTTTAAATCACCAAAAGTATATTCATCAATAATACTAACAAGTCCATATAATTCAAGTAAAGAGTTCTGTAATGGAGTAGCCGTTAAAAGAATTTTAGGAGATGTTATTAATGATTCCTTTATAGAACGTGCAATTCTGTTGGAAGGTTTGTAAACATTCCGCAAACGGTGAGCTTCATCAATAACAACTAAATCCCAACTAACTCTGCTTAAATAAGCCTCTTTAGACCTTGCAAACTGATAAGAACATAAAATAATTTTATCTGTTTGCTGAAATGGATTGAAATTACCTTTTTTAATTTCATCATTGAAGGATTTAGTTTCAAGAATAAAAGATGGTAAAAAGAATTTATCCGAAATTTCCTGATTCCATTGCTTGCGAAGGTTAGCAGGAGTAATTATTAATATTTTACGTTTTCTTTCAGCCCACTTTTGAGAAATTACAATACCTGCTTCAATAGTTTTGCCAAGACCTACTTCATCAGCTAAAATAGCCCCTTTTGAAAGAGGTGATTGGAAAGCAAATAAAGCAGCATCTATCTGATGAGGGTTTAAATCCACCTGTGCATCTGAAAGTGATGCGGTGAATTTCTCCAAGCTATTTGATGAATAGCGTCTTGTTAATTCGTGTGCAAAATACTTTGCGTGGTATTCAGTAATGTCCATTACAGGAAACTCTAATTTTTGATATGGTAAAAATATAAAAAGCAAAGTAATTTATAATGAATTATTATAAAAAAATATACTAAATCGAATACATATCAATCTTTTCATTGAGCTCCACAATATAATCGCTTGGAATGGTTAATAAATCAGAGTGTGCGGCTTCTCTGGCTTTTTTTCTGATATCGAAAGCAAGTTTACGATTCATCCCTTTTTTTTGTGCTTCGGCAATTTTCTTTAATGTTTTTACTTCGCCACCATTTAAAATGTTTAATGCAATAGAGCCTTGCTGATAATAGTCTGCTATAGATTTTAATTGTGAAAAATCGAATTTATTTTTGTCGTGAGCTTTTCTGATTCTTTTGTATTCGGCTTTCCAAATCTTTAACAACAAGGCAAAGAATTTTTCATCATAAAGTTTAGCAGCTTTCAATTTAGGTAAATTAAATTGTTGTAACAAATACTTCAAAAATCTAATTTCATAACGTAAAACATTTTTATTCTCGTAGTATTCAGGAATAGGCAAACCCTTTGCTTTGTAGTCAGCAACCTTATTATAAAAAACCAATTGTTTTAAAATATTTCTTGATGTTTTGCTATTGTTATAATATAAACCATTGCTCTGCTCCAACCTTTGATAATATTGCAAATAACCGAGACGATTCATATAAAACGATAAATCGTAGAGCATAATGAAATTTGTTGCAAAATCAATTCTGTTTACATCTGCTTTGTGCATTGGCAAATGAAGGAAATCACTTATTTTTTCAATTACAAGTTTTGTTTCTTCTCTCGTTAATGTTTCAAAGTTGTTTCCATGATAGTATTTACAAAGACTGCTATCCTTGATTTTAATATAGTTTTCAGATACTATAACTTTTAAATTATCTGCATATCCTGACCATGAAGCTCTATCATTATCTTTATAATAACTCATATTTACTTTCTTTAATAAGGGTGTAACATGCTCAATCAAATTAATATTCCCTGCATCAGCCCTGTTTATAATCATTTCAACAGTATCGTACATGAATACAGGTGTTACTAAATCGGTAACATTTTTACCCTTAATATAGACTGATAGAAGTTTACCAATTTTTACTTTTTAATAGCCTTGTTGTAATGCTTTGATAGATGCTCTTCGATGTCGGAAGCTTTAAAATATACTTTGCCTCCAATCTGACTAAAGCCGATAATGCCAGTATCACGGTAGTTTTGAAGTGTTCTTTTAGATATTTTTAAAAGCATGGCGGCATCAGAGGTATCAAGCCAGACTTCGGATAAAGGATTTTGCTTGTTAGCTTTATCAATTCTTTTACTGATTTCAGAAATGTTATTGATAATTTCCTGAAATGCTTCTGAGGTAATTGTTATTACTTCCATTTTTTTAAATTTTAGATATTACAAAAAATTGAATTTTTGTTTTCTGCGCGAAAAAACGATACAAAGAAAATAATGGAAATGCCAGTAAAAACAGGCTATATGAAGCAGCAGAGTGGAATGTAGAGTGTAGAGTATTAGTAAAAACAATAATAACAACAGGCATAAAAAATGACTGTGTTAAATAAATTTAAGGAAAGTTTAGTATAGAGTAGAGTATTATTTAAGGTGAGCAACCGCCTTGTCTAAAACAGTTGCTCTTGCAGGTGTTTTCTGGCTTCTGAATTTTTTCCAATCAAATGGATTTCCATTACTATCAATAAAAAGTTTAGCAGTAACTTTCCAAATATTAGATTTTAAATCCTCGAATAAACCCGGAAAACTGTGTAGGACTTTGACGAAATAAACAAGCTCGGAAATGTTGCCTGTCCAAACGACTTGAGAATCAGGCAAAGTATTGTTAAAGATTTTGCGAAAGTCTTTTAATTCGGTATTATCAGCAACAAATTTATTTTTCTTCAATGCTCCTAACATATCTGTGATATGTGTGAGATGACTGGTATATTTTATATATGAAAAGGAATTAGGAATTGATTTTTTTGCAGCTTGTTTTGCTGATTTAACTGTTGATTCAGGTTTTTCTTTTTTGAGCATAATATCAAGAATTGATGGACGCTCTTCTTCTTCGGGAATCAAATTATGGTTGTCGAGAAAGTCTAATAAAGTATCAGCAATTTTAAAGCAATCATTCATTACCTTGATGAAAATTTCATTTTCAGAATCAATATTATCATCAAATTCACCTTTATCGAAAGCATAGTTAAGACCATTAAGAACATCCCAATATTTAGATAACGTAGAAATATTGGCTTCTGTGAAGTTATCAGGCTTTACAACAATTTTCAAAAGTTTATTAAACAAATCATGAAGGTTATCGTTCTTTATAACATCAATTTTGTTATTCATGAATAATTCTACATTATAAATAATATCGTTAATGCGACAGAATAAATCCTGAATATCGGTATCATCAATTTCATTTAAACAATCTTCGATATGAGCTTGCTGTGAATGCAGTGTTACGCTTGATTTCAGAATGGTTTGCTCTATATCTAAATTGTCGGAATCCATGCACTGAGACTGGAAAATGGAAAAAAGAATTTCTTTGTTTTGGTAATTGTCGAAATAATCATAATAGCCCAATTCCTTTATTTTAGAGGCAAGGGACGATAGTTCGGATTGTAGTAGTGTGTCAAGTTCTTCAAGCGATTTGCTTTTTTTATGTTTGTTTAAATTGAATTTATAAAGATACGTTTTAATGTCAAGCTCTGCTGCTTTCAGGGCATTATCGAAAAGTGAATGAAGGTAAGAAATAGCATCCAAATGCATGGAAAAATAATTGATTAAAATAATGTGTAAAAATATATAAAATAAATGAAGATTTTTCTCTGATTTTCCTTTATTTTATTTACCTTTGCAGCGAAGCAAAAAAGTTCTTTAAGAAGAAAACAAAAGAAACAAAATAGGTTGCAAATTCGGTTGCAAAATTAAGATTAAAAATTGAAACACTGAATTATCAACGCTTGGAGAGGGAAGTTTACAGAGCCTCTCTCTCCGCAAAATCAATAAAAACAGCTCCGTCAGGAGCTTTTTTTATTTTCGGAAAAAGCATAAAATTTATTTTAATGCTTTTGAAGAAAATAAAAAAATAATACGAACGAAGTGAGTATGTTTTTATTGATTTTAGCCTCCCCTTTCGGGATCATGAGCGCAGCGAATAATCCCGTGTAATGTTTCTCGTTTTCCGCCATAGCGGAGTTTGTTGTTTGTCGTTCAATATCAAATTATATTTAATGCTTTTTCCTAAAATAAAAAATAATGCAAACGTAGTGAGCATGTTTTTATTGATTTTAGCTCCCCCTGCCGGGATCATGAGCAAAGCGAATAATCCCGTGTAATGTTTCTTGTTTGTTGTTTTCCGCCACAGCGGAGTTTGTTGTCCAATATCAAATTATATTTATCCGATTGAAGAAAATAAAAAATAATACGAACGAAGTGAGTATGTTTTTATTGATTTTAGCCTCCCCTTTCGGGATCATGAGCGCAGCGAATAATCCCGTGTAATGTTTCTCGTTTTCCGCCATAGCGGAGTTTGTTGTTTGTCGTTCAATATCAAATTATATTTAATGCTTTTTCCTAAAATAAAAAATAATGCAAACGTAGTGAGCATGTTTTTATTGATTTTAGCTCCCCCTGCCGGGATCATGAGCGCAGCGAATAATCCCGTGTAACGTTTGTTGTTTGTCGTTAATTGTTTGAGGTTTTCCACAGTGACTGATTTGGCGTTTTTCTGTTATTCCTGATTTTATTTCTTTCATTCTACATTTAATATTTTATAACTTTGATTTATGATTAATGAAATCGTAGCAAAATCAATTCTCCGCAAACAAAAATGTGTCGACAGTTGGTTTATCTCATCATGTGGCATGAACCTGTATCGCGGATGTACACACAATTGCTCATACTGCGACGGACGCGCAGAAAAATATAATATAACAAATGAATTCGGACATAATGTTGATGTAAAAATAAATGCAATAGAATTACTTGATAAAGAATTAAACCCTACAAATAAAAGAGTCCCCTTACGAAAAGGTTTTGTTCTTTTAGGTGGCGGCGTTTGCGATGCATATCAGCCTATTGAAAAAAAATATTTTCTCTCGGGAAAGACACTTGAGTTGATTGAAAAATACAAATACCCTGTTCATATTTTAACCAAATCAACATTGGTATTAAGGGATTTGGAAATCATTTCAAAAATCAACAAACAATCAAAAGCAATTATTAGTTTCAGTTTTTCAAGTTGCAATGACATTGTCAGTAAAATTTTTGAACCCGGAGTTCCTTCGCCATCTGAAAGATTAGATGCAATAAAAAAAATTAAAGAACAGGGAATAAACTGCGGAATGTTCCTGATGCCCGTCATTCCGTACATTACCGATACTGATGAATTTTTAGAAGAAAGTATAAGTAAAGCAAGAAATGCAGGTATCGATTTCATAATTTTCGGTGGAATGACTTTAAAAGAAGGAAAACAAAAACAACATTTCATTAATACATTATCTGAATTCAAACCTTCATTAATAAAGACATATCAAGAAATATATCCGCCTTCAAAATGGGGAAATGCAAACAATGAGTATTACTGCGGTATTAACAAGAAATTTTTCTCACTTGTAAAAAAATATCATATACCTGTTAGAATTCCTTTTCATGTATATTCCGGCTTATTGGGAATGAATGATAAAATCATAGTGATGCTCGAACATTTAAATTACATCCAGCAACTAAAAGGTGAAGATTCATTTTTTGGTCTTGCCGCAAGATCAATATCAGAACTTAAAACACCTGTTTCTGAAATAAAAAATAATCTTACATCATTAAAAGGTATTGGAAATTTAACAGAGAAAATTATCTGTGAAATTATTGAAACCGGACACAGTAAATATTTCCATGATAAAATGAATATATAAATATCATCCCATTTAAAAAAATAAAATTAAATTTGCAGATAATTCGGAGAGATGGCAGAGTGGTCGAATGCGGCGGTCTCGAAAACCGTTGTTCACCGTAAGGCGAACCGGGGGTTCGAATCCCCCTCTCTCCGCAAATCAATAAAAACAGCTCCGTCAGGAGCTTTTTTTATTTTCGGAAAAAGCATAAAATTTATTTTAATGCTTTTGAAGAAAATAAAAAAATAATACGAACGAAGTGAGTATGTTTTTATTGATTTTAGCCTCCCCTTTCGGGATCATGAGCGCAGCGAATAATCCCGTGTAATGTTTCTCGTTTTCCGCCATAGCGGAGTTTGTTGTTTGTCGTTCAATATCAAATTATATTTAATGCTTTTGAAGAAAATAAAAAAATAATACGAACGAAGTGAGTATGTTTTTATTGATTTTAGCCTCCCCTTTCGGGATCATGAGCGCAGCGAATAATCCCGTGTAATGTTTCTCGTTTTCCGCCATAGCGGAGTTTGTTGTTTGTCGTTCAATATCAAATTATATTTAATGCTTTTGAAGAAAATAAAAAAACAATACGAACGAAGTGAGTATGTTTTTATTGATTTTATACCAATTGTATCCTAAACGATTAAAATAAGAAATGATGTAAAACAGCTGATAATAAAGGGGCGTATGATATTCCATTATTGAAAGGAAGCGTTGTTGTCGCCGACCGATCTTATAACGACTTCTCACTATTAAATATTGGGGACAGCAAGGATGGTTATTTTGTGATTAGGCACATAGAAAATATTCAATACACTGTTATTAAAGAAAACGAATTGCCTGAGAACAGACACTAACATATTCTTATAGATGAAATCATCAAACTCAAAAATACTTCATCAAAAAATAAATATCCAAAAAGACTAAGAAGAGTGGTTGTTTGGGATGATGTAAATAAACAAACTATCGAAATTATTACGAATTAAATGACTTGGACTGCAAACACTATTGGCGAAATTTACAAAAATCGTTGGCAGGTGGAAATATTCTTCAGAGAAATAAAACAACTGCTACACATTAAATCGTTTATTGACACAAGCGAAAATGTAGTAATGATAAAATCCGGACTGCTCTAATAACGATTCTTATATTAAAAGCAATTGCTAAATTCAAATGGCATCTTTCAAACTTGGTTTGGTTTATACGATTAAATTTGTTCGTTAAAATTAACTTACAACTATGGCTAGTTAAGCCATTTGAGAATACAGAAACATTTGAATTAAAAATTTATCAGTGGGGTCTTTTTTGAAAAAAAACAGGAATATGATTGGTAATATTCAATAGAATCAATGACTTTGTTCTTGTTAAAAAAAACGTTTTGGACACTATTGTTTTTAAATTATTAATCATTTCATTTATAACCCTTATTACACTTCAATCCTCACCATTTTTCCGGAGTATTATCATCATATTAAAAATAAGGGTTATTACCTACACGCTAAGGGTAATTACTTATAAGTATAGGGTTTTTAAAATTTAAATTGTTTTTATATTATACTTTTTTTAAATAAATTCAATCTATTAATACTTATTGTTTAACTATTGATTTTATAATTTCTTAGAATACATATATAATATTTTAAATAATTGAATATGTTTTTTTAAAAGTTAAAGTTTGATTTACTTTTAAAGTTAATTACATTTATAAAATAACTTTATTAGGCTAATACAGACAAAAGAAATGAATGATTAATAAAATTATTATTTAACTATATTTTAGAATTTTAAAATAAAATATTAATGGCACGAATAAAAATTGACTCCATTATCGATTACCTCGATACCGATTTAAGAAAGGCTTTAGAGGAAACTATCAAGCAGCATTTTTCGGATGAAAATTTTGATAACAGGGAACTGTTCCGCACATTTAAAAGAAATGTTTCAAAAAAATGCAGTTCCTGGGAAGAAGTCCCCGATCATTTTATTGATAGCAACCTGAATTAAAATCAGGACTATCCATTTATACAGAATCTTAGCAGATTTGGAAAACAAACTGTGCTTAGATTCTGTTATGCTGATTTATCCCGACTTGTCACGAATAGGAAATTTTTGCAACCGAACTTGTGATCTCATGAATACCTTTAAAATAAAATAAGTTATGAATATACTGAATCTTGACGAATTTGCAAAGTCAAATTCGTCAAGATTCAGTATAGTTACGAGTTTTCAATTATTGCAATTTCGTCTTCCGTTAGTTCGTACAGCTTATACACCATGCGGTCTATCTCGCTTTCAAGTGCAGTGGTATCTGTAGACGAATCTGATTTTTTTAATGAAATAATTTGAGAAATTAATTCTTTAAATGGTTTTTCTTGTTCTTCGGAAATTTGTTTTACAGGAATTGGTTCAAAAAATACTTTTCGTAACTCACGTGTACCACCTAATAATTCTGGAAAATTATCTTTAAAACAATATTTGAATAATTTTGAATTTAAAAAAGCTCCTAACCAATAAATCCTTTCAGCAATTATATGAAAAGATTTATCATTATGAAAATAATGTTCATCAATATCTATTACAAAAGGCATATACTTTGTCATATTAGGATATATTATCTTGGGCAAATAAAATTCCTTCCAATAAGCAATGTTATCCTGAGTTTCAAACCAATTATTATTTGTTTTTTTTCTTGAGCCTGTCTCACCAGATTGTTCTAATTTTCGGCCGAAAGATTTTAACCAAAAATTTATTGTGGGATATTCTTCAATTCTCAATTTTAAACTTGGAAATGTTGCAATCAGCCATAAATTTTGATATTCAGGAAAATATTTTTGAATATCTCTACCTCTTAATAAAGGAACAATAATCTTTTCGCTTGTTTTATCCGCAATTGTTAAATCCGATTTTTTATTATCATCAATTATAAAAGCTTCATTACAACCTGTCTTTACTCCATAATTAATTGTAATATCCCAATCTTTCAAAGGGATGCCTTGAGATTCAACTTTTCTTTTAATCTTTAAAACTACTTCATTCTCAAAAGCCCATGTATTTTGATTCAACTCGTTTTGCGAAAAATATTTTTTTATACCTGAAATATAATTTTCAAATTCATTTATTCTAAATTCTTCCTTAATAATATTTGCATATACGAATTGGTTCTGTTCCTTTATATTTTTAATATAGCCTAGAATAGCCGCATCAACAGTAGCTTCATCAAAAACTGGCAACCCACTAAAATCAATAAAATGCGTCAATTTTGTTTCTCCGACAAGAAATTTCCTTATTTCTTTACCATAATTAGCACGAGTAAACTTATTCGAAATAATAAATTGAAATATGCCATTTGATTTAAGAATTTTATAACCTTGCTCAACAAAATAAGTAAGAATATCAGCAATAGAATTATAAACAACAAAATTATCTTTTAGATATGTTTTGATTTCAGAAAATGCTTCTTGTCTTATATAAGGTGGATTTCCAATTACCACATCAAAACCAACAAAGTCACCATCATCATTTAATACTTCAGGGAATTCAAAGCGCCACTCAAAAGCATTTTCATAGATTTTATTGCTTTTAATTTGTTCAATTATATCTTCCAGTTTTTTTATTTCGGCAGTAAGTGTTTTTATTTTTTTATTCCATTCGGTTTTTTCCGCTTTGCTTCTTTCGAACATTGTAGTTTGCGTAGTAAGTGCAACCAGTTCGCCTTTAATTTTATTCAGTTTCAGGAAACGCTTGTCGTTACTGGCAACTTCGCTTTCAAAATCGTTTTTGATTTTTTCAATTAGTTTTACCAAATCGTGTTTCTCTTCTTTGCTCTTAGCATTACGATACGACATTACCGCGAGGCGGTAACTGTCAATGCTCCATTTACTTTTTTTCAAAGCTTTCTTAATATCCGAGTCGAGCTCGTAACGGCTTATGAGCGAGTTTCCGCATTTAATATTGATATCGATATTCGGAAGCGTTTCCAGTTCTTTAAAATCGGGCGCTTTGTAATAAGCATTTTTAAGCAACTCAATCCACAATCGCAAACTACAAATTTTTACAGAGTTGGGATTGATGTCAACACCAAACAAACAGTTTTCGATTATGGTTTGCTTTTCAAGAAATAATGTTTCCTGCACCCTGCGGCTTTCATCGTTGTTAGGGTTATACACAAATGCTTTCCCGTCTTCATCGGTAATTGCCAGTTCATCATTTACTACTTCAACTGCATAATCTTTTAATGATTTTCCATTACTGTCGTATAAAATTTTCAATTCACTTTTAACCGCAATAATTTCGTTCAACGCTGAAACCAGGAAATGCCCAGAACCTACAGCCGGGTCGCAAATTTTTAAACTGTTTATAATTTTATTAGCTTCCTGCTTATCGGTAATTTTATTATGAAGTTCTGTTAAATCATTACACTCCCACGATTTTTCATCTCTGAACTTTTGCAAAATAGCGCGACGTATTGTTTCGCGGCACATATACATGGTAATAAACCCGGGTGTAAAAAACGAACCATCTTTATAACCGTTTATTTTTTCAAATATCAATCCCAATACAGAAGCATTGATAAGCGTTTTATTTTCTTCCTGTATTTCTTCAGAACCTTCGCTGCTGAAATCGTAAGCATTCAGAAATTCAAAAATATATTCAAGGGCATTCAGTTCGCCGCTTCTTCTTTTGCCGTTGTGGTCTTTTAACACCGTGTTTGATAAAATCGGAATTTTATTTTCGGAGCGAAGGCTGCTGATAAATATTGCCTGGTGTTCAATTTCAGTTGGTTCAAATAAAGAACTGTTCAGGTACGGCACATTGGGAAAATGCTTATTGATTTCGTCATTGCGTTCATTGTATTTGCGCGCAAGAACCTGGAAGAACAATGTGTTCAGCTCATCAAAATCTTTAATTTTTTCAATATTCAGGAATTGAAAATTCTTATCTCCCTTGTGATATGTTACTAACTGGGCTTCGAGCAATTTCAAAAACAATATCCTGTTAATCCATGTAATCACAAGCTCGAGAGCGACATTATATAATCTTATATCTTTGGTGTCGCCATATTGAGATGGATTATTTAATCGTGAAATTTTATCAAGAGTATCAATTTGCATGATGGCGCTTTCAATAAAAGTACCACTGTAACGGTTCTTATCTTTACGACCGATCAGTTTTTTACTTCCGTCTTTTGTTTCCTCAAGCCCTATAATGTGAAGTAATTCCGAATAAAAAGTTTTATCCAGGCTATTGCTGTCGTTCAGGAAAGGAAGCTTTAATAAATGTTGCGGCGATAATAATTTAAAAAGGGAAATCAGTTTATTATCATCGTTTTTATCATTATTTCGTAACGGAGCATTATATTCACGAATATTAAAATATGTAAATGAAATTTCTGATTCAAGTTCTTTTACAAAGGGTTCGGCAATTGATTTATAAAAAAATGCTGTGTCTTTACCGGAAAGACGACCTTCTTCAAAATCAGTAAATTTTTGAATTAACCGTTTATTTTGAGCAAATAATTTTTCAAATAAACTGGCATCAAAAATATACCACTCAAAAATATTTGTTGCAACAAGATATTTAATCTCAAGATTTTTTAAAGTAATCCTTTCACGCAGGTAATATAAAATAAGTTCATGAAATGCTTTTACATTAATATTCTCAGGGCTTAGCATTTCGGGCTTATTAGAAGGTTTCTTTGCTTCGATGATTACACCAACGGTTGATTTTGCATCCTTACCATTATGAATAACCAGGTCATTCCTGCCTTTTGTATTAATAAAATGTTCGGGACTGTAATACGTATTCTTTAAAAAGTCGGAAACAAGATTTTTATGATATTCTTCCGATTCATTTTCATTTATTTTATCTAAAACATCTATCAGATTCTTTTTGAATTTTTCAATATCATTCCGTTGCGGTTTGATTTTGAGAAAAGCTTTATTTAATGATTTGCGCGGGTTTTCCTTATTCAGCTTTATCATAAATATATTTATACCTTAATATTATATAATTAATCATTCGATAATTTTTAATGTAAGGACTAAAGTCCTTTATGTTCTTGTTGCCTGAATAACCCCGACCTTAAGGTCGGGGTTAATAACTATCAATAATAACGGGCTTTAGCCCAAAAATAAAAATTACCTAAAATGATACTGCCAAGTTAATAAAAGAATTGAAAGGTAAATAAAATTTTAATTGAATTAATACATTTTTGCTTGTATTAATTCAACAAAAAACCGGCTGTCTCCAGCCGGCTTTTTGCTCTACCCTCTTTTTGTAGTTTTTAATCTGTGGAATAAACTACATCAATCATAACGGTAGTAAAAAAACATATTGTACAGGTTACCAAATTTTTGCTCTTTTATCGGGAGCAAGATATAATGCATCATTTTCTGACACACTAAATGCATTGTAAAAATCAGGAATATTCCTTAATGTTGCATTTACTCTTGCAATAGCAGGTGAATGCACATCTTCTTTCAGGCGACGCATTTGTTCTTTGTCGCGAATATTAGTTCTCCATACTGCGGCATATGAAAGGAAAAATCTTTGTTCTTGGGTAAACCCATCAATTTTTGCAGTATCATTTTTTTCCTGCATAACTTTTTTCAATGCATTCAGAGCAACTGTTACACCACCAACATCAGCAATGTTTTCGCCAATGGTAAGTTTACCATCAACATGCAGTGAATCTAAAATTTTAAATGCATCATACTGTTCAATAAGTACTGAAGTTTGTTTAGTAAATTTAGCAGCATCATCTTTAGTCCACCAATCGGTAAGATTACCTTTTTTATCATATTGTCTTCCCTGGTCATCAAAACCGTGAGTCATTTCATGACCAATAACAGCGCCTATCGCACCATAATTAACAGCAGCATCAGCATCTTTATTAAAGAAAGGTGGTTGTAATATAGCAGCAGGGAATACTATTTCATTCATATTAGGACTATAGTATGCATTCACGGTCTGAGGATTCATATGCCATTCATCACGGTCAACCGGTTTGTTTACTTTACTCATCTGGAATTCAAAATTGAATTTTTCAGCATTTAAAGCATTCATCACATATGAATCTGTAGTAACTTCAAGTTTAGAATAGTCTCTCCACTTATCAGGATAACCAATTTTTACATTCATTGCATCGAGTTTTGCCAATGCTTTTTCTTTTGTTGCAGCGCCCATCCATGTTAATACAGAAATGCGATCGCGTAACGAAAGTTTAAGATTATTTACCAGTTCAAGCATAGAAGTTTTTGCTTCGGGTGGGAAATATTTTTTTACATAAATCTGACCTACTGCTTCGCCTAAAGCTCCATTTGTAGCATTCAGCACACGTTTCCAGCGAGGCTGCATTTTAGTTTTTCCGCTCATCACTTTTGAATAGAAATCGAATGATGCCTGTTCAAAATCAGAACTTAAATAACCTGCTGAACCATTAACCAGGTTCCATCGCAAATAAGTTTTCCAAACATTGATATTCTCATTTTTAATAATTTTTGCTAAGTCAACAAAAAACGATGGTTGTCCAACATTAATATCACCGGGGTTTTTCAAACCGATTGCTGCAAAATATTCATCCCATTTTATTTCAGGACATTTTTTTTGCAAATCGGCAACCGACATTTTATTATATCCTTTTACAGGGTCTCTTAAATCAAGACGTGTCCATGAAGCTTTTGCAATTTTAGTTTCAAGAGATAGAATTGTTGAAGCGTTTTCTTTAGCTGTTTTATCATCATCATTCATGAGTTTGAAAATTTTTGTAACATATTTTTCATACTCACTGCGGATTTCCTTACAGCGTGCATCATCTTCAAGATAATAATCACGATCCGACATTCCTAAACCGCCCTGGTACAATTGGGCAATGACCATTTCACTATTTTTTTCATCCTGTCCTGCATAAACATAAAATAATGGACCCAGCCCTATTTCATGAAGATGTGCAACTTCTTTAGTCAGCTCATCTTTTGTTTTTATTGCATCGATCTTAGCAAACTCATCATTAAGTGGAGCAATTCCATCTTTATTAATTTTTGCGGAATCCATACCGCTTGCATAAAAGTTTCCTATCTTTTTCTCGTTGCTGTTTTTCTCAGCATTTTTATTTTTAGAAGCATCTTCTAAAATTGATTTTAAATCATTGTAATTTTTTTCCTGCAATACCTCGAATGCACCATAACGGCTGTATTCTTCAGGTATCGGATTTTTCTTAAGCCATCCGCCATTGGCATACTTAAAGAAATCAGCTCCCGGTTTAATTGTCTGATCTAAATTTGTTAAATCAATAGCCGGAACTTTTTCTTTATCATCTTTCTTCTTGTTACGCTTTGAACATCCTGTCATAATTGAGAATGATAAAATTAATAATGCAATTAATTTAATTGTTGATTTGCTTTTCATATAATTTGATTTTATTATTCATTACAAAAATAGGAAAAGGAATCCGTTTATTAATAGATTTTTCCTGAAAGTATACGTACCAGCTATTGCAGAATACAAACAGGCAGATTATTTAAACAAAAACAAATCGAATTTACTGAATTATAATTTCACTTTTAATTGTATGATGCTTAAAGATTAATTCAATATATAAAATTATTGAGCTTTGATAGGAATATAAAGAATTACATTCATTTTTGTTTTTGTTCCATCAATAATTCCGGGAGCATATTTTATTTCTTTCAATATACGTAAAACTTCCGCATCGATGAAAGAATCAACTCCCTTTAAAATATTAATATCGGCTAGGGTACTATCGGGCATAACATCAAAGCTTACCATTACTTCTCCGCTTAATTTATTATCAATAGCCTCGTCGGAAAACTTAATATTTTTATAAAAAAAAGTTATGAATTCTGCATCACCTTTTGGATAATATGGCTCCTGATCGGTTTTAAAAGTAAAGTTTATATTATCGGAACTTTTTTTCTGTGTGTCGTTTTCCTGGCAATAAATAATTGAATTTGATAAAAGGAAAATCACAAAAAATATTTTTCTCATAATTAATATTTTAAATATGAAAAGTAAAAGTAAAAAAATATAAGCAGCAACAAAAAATTATTAACCGATAAAATACCAGGAATAAAAAAGCCCTTGAATAATCAAGAGCTTTGAAATATTTTCATGATATATTACACACCATCGTATAAAATATTCGACCAAGTATATGAAACAAATGAACCGTCGACAACCCCGAACCAGTCAGCATCAGCAGGGCTGGTTGTATTGCCATCTCCATTAGAATCGCCTCCATGTGCATCATCTTTATAAGATGTGAAATAAACTCCTGAACCATTAAAATTTATAATAGAACTTTCGCCATTCATTAAAAAAATATCAGCATATTCGCCTAATGCTTTAATTACAACATTATCACCCAGCGTAAGTGTTGAATTAACTACAAAATCACCGTTATGTTTTAGAAAATATGCTACTTCGTCTTCACTCCAGGAAATAGGATTATCAATACTGCTGCCACTTACAAAGATAGCACAGTATTTATTTTTTTCTGATGCATTATCGGGATTGTGGAAAGTATTAGAATTTCCTAAATTATATTTTGCAGCTATTGATAACGGAATATTATTATTATAAAAAATATTATCTTCAATTATTGTTGATTCGCCTGATGCTGATGCATTCAAAGCACCACCTTCGTTATAAAGGCCATCATTGTTTCTGAAAATACAATTCTTCACTGTTGCCGATGCTGATGCTGAAATTTCTAAAGCTGAACATTTATTCTTTCCGCTAAACATGAACTCACAATATTGAAAAACAGAACCACTTATCCCGTTCAGGTTAATTGTTCCCCAATCACCTACTGCCGGCGATGTTGCATTTTCATCATAATTGTTATCTCCGCCATGAACATCATCTTTATATGAAGTAAAAACTATTTTACTGTCAGAAGTACCATTGGCAATTATTTTCCCCGAACCACCAAGCATTAAGCCAGATCCTAAGGCAGGATGGAATTTGATAACAACACCAGGCTGAATGGTGAGTTCATTATTAACAAATAAATCAGCTTTCTTAATTACATATATTTTACCTGTTTCCCATGTTGTAGCATCATCAATATTTGCGGTAACATCAACAATTTTGGGATCAACATTTGAATCATGCTTACATGAAATAAAACTAAAAATTACCAAAGCTATTACAGATATAAAAGTTTTCGTTTTTCTCATAATAAATTATGTTATTTTGTATACAAATATATGAAATGTTTTTTAATTTTTTTAACAAGCATCGATTAGAATTGCAATTTTAACACTTCAATTATTATTACCCATTTTCAAAAAATTATTAAAAAGGAAATAAATATTTTTACCACGAATGCACTAACATTTAAATCTCATATCATTTTCACATCATACATCATTTATACTTCGACTGAATGAGTTTGCGAAAATTCCGAAACTTATTCGCTCAGTATTACTGAATCTAAACATCTTTGCTTTTTGCAAATTTGTAAAGATTCAGTGTACTTTTAAGCAATATTTTTTATATTTGATAAAAAAGAATTTTATGGAAGAAAAAAAATATTACTTCTTAGATGATGGAATACAAATTGGTCCATTGACTTTTACTGAATTGAAATTATCAGGAATAAAACAAGATACTTTGGTTTGGTACAATGGTTTGTCAAATTGGTTAAAAGCAAATGAACTTGATGAAATAAAGTCAATGTTCTCTTCAACGCCACCACCGCCACCAACAACAAATGTAAGTACCGGAAAACAAAATTCAAAGTCAGAGCCACATGCTTCAACTCCCGGGTTGCAAAACAATAAAAGAGATGCAAGCGTTTCGGTGAGAGTGTGGAAAAGCAGTAACCGCAAATCATTACCAGCATTTTGCATGTTTATGTTTGTATTTTTCACTTTTATGGGAATAGCTTTAATTGCTGCATCAAACCCACAAGAGAACACAACTGGACTTGGAATAGTAATTACATTTATCGGAATTATTTTTCTTCCATTGTACTTTTGGGCAATGTCGTCAGGAAAAGAAATTTACCAGATAGGAGTTAATCATTCTGAAAATATTCTTTGGGTCAATCGCCCGAGTGAAAGAAAAATCCATAAAGAAAACTGGGGAAATAAAATTAAAAGTTTTCACATTGAAAAAAGTTCGTCAAGCAGATTTGTAACAGCTGGTAACATTGGCGGAGTTCCGAAAAGAGTTGTAACTAAAAAATGGGAATTAAAAGTTTCGCTTGAAGGAAAAGATTATTTGTGGCCTGTGCCCGGTTCGGTATTCTATGCTAAGAAAGAAGCAGATGAATTGATAGGAAAAATAAATATGCTTTTGTAAAAAAAATTAAATAACTGATGTTACGCAAAATTATAATTTGTATCGAAACAACATTATGTTATTATATGTCCCTTTAGGGACAACAGCTTGGTAAAAAAAAGCACAACACACTTCTTATTGTACCTTAGGTACTACACTTTCAAGACCATATAGCTTACAAACAAGTTCAGTTAATTGGGTTGTGCCTATCTGCCTCGTCGGCCGGCTTCGCAGCGAGGCGAGCAAGGTGGGTGGCATATACTCTTAAAATCCTTATTAATTATAGTTTTTTTAAAATTTTTTTGAATCCTGCGAAACATCAGTTATACCGATTGTATATATGTAATAGTCCAATAAATTGTACTATAACATCTATGTCATCGGCATAACCATTGTAAAATTTAAAATATCCTTTGGACTATTTTAAATTAACAATTGGTAATAAATAAAAAATGCCTTTGAAATTTCAAAGGCATTTTTTATTTATTAAGTTCTATTAATGGTTGTCGTAACTTATATTCGACCATGTTTCATATAATGAAGAAACATTATTGTAAATACCTTCCCAGTCTGCTGTTGCAGGTGATGTTGCAGAAGCATCGGCATTTGTATCGCCCTTCTTAGTATCATCTTTATATGAAGTAAAATATACACCGGAACCATTGTAGTTAACTATAGGATTCGCGCCATTATTCAAAACAATAACCGAAGAAGGTTTGAATTTCAACACAACATTATCGCCAAGCGTAAGCGCTGCTTCAATCCAAAAATCATTATCATCAATTACATAAGGAACTTCATCTTCAAGCCATGAGATTGGAGTTTCAATTTCATTAATACTCTCAACAAAAATTGCATTATAAGTATTGGTTTGCGAAATATCAGCCGGATTATGAAAAGTATTGGTACTGTCGAGTCCATACAATGTGCTTACTGATAAAGGAACAACATTATCATAAAAAACATTATGCTGAATTACAGTTGCAGCTCCGGAATTAGTACCATTCAATACACCCTCATAATAATAAGAACCATCATTATGAGCAAAAGTACAATGAGTAACTGTTGCGCTTGAACCAGCTGAAAGTTCCAGAGCAGCATATTGATTAATTCCGCTATACATAAAAGTACAATACGTAAAAATAGATCCATTAAGTCCATTAAGATTAATTGTTCCCCAATCGGCTTTTGCAGGAGTTGTAGCTGTTCCATCGCCATTGGTATCGCCACCATTGGTATCATCTTTATATGAAGTAAAAATAATTGGGCTTGCTGAAGTACCATTAGCGATAATAGTTCCTGTATTTCCAAGCGTAAGATTTGGTCCTGATGTTGGATGAAATTTTATTATCACACCCGGTTGAATGGTAAGTGTATTATTTACATAAAAATCCCATTTTTTTATAACATAAATTTTCCCGGTTACCCATGTTGTAACAGCATCAATATTTGCAGTAATTTCAACAACATTCGATGCTGTTGGGGTTGTATTGTTATCATCATCATCGTCGCCATTATTACAAGATGTAACAGGAATAAAAGCAATAAGCATTGCTAATAAATAAATTTTTGTTTTTTTCATATCTCCTATATTTGATTTATACAAAAATATCATTGGTGGACGAGATAAAATAGGCAAGCATACCTGAATGAACCGATATACTT
>DAOQAK010000019.1 GCA_035353855.1 Bacteroidales bacterium
AAGTATATCAATAACTTTGGGTATGCTTGCCTATTTTTTCTCGGACATCAATGTTAATTTTTATCTTTTTTTCAATTTTTCTGTCGGTTAATCCATTTTTTTTATAGATAAATTTCAAATATTTAAAATCATTAAATATCTAATATTATATATCATACGAAATTTAATTTATAAGGTTATGTACAATAATAATTAATTAACTACGTAAATAATCATATTTGATTAATTTTGCCGTATAGAAATATGAAAGGAAAAAGCATTCAATATATTCCGAAAGCATTTTTGTTTATAATGATATTTGTTGTTATAACAATCACTTCATGTAAAAAAGAAAAACTCATAACGGACTCATCGGCTAAACTGCAATTCTCTACCGACACCCTTATTTTCGACACTGTTTTCACTACCATAGGCTCAATAACCAGGCAGGTTAAAGTATACAATCCGTATGACAATAAAATAAACATTTCCAATATTCGCCTTGCTGGTAATACCAATTCACAGTTTAGTATAAACATTGATGGTGTTGCTACAACCAACTTATCGGAAATTCAAATGGAAGCAAAAGACAGTATATATATTTTCGTAAAAGTTACTGTTGACCCGAATAATAGTAATTCCCCTTTTGTGATTTCTGATTCTATTCTTTTTGAAACGAATGGAAACCTTCAAAAAGTTCAGCTTGTAGCCTGGGGGCAGAATGCCTATTATCATACTCCAAAATATCCAACAAGTAATCCCTGGTATTCGGTTATTCCTTGTGATGCTGTTTGGACAAATGACAAACCGCATGTAATATATGGGTACGCTGTTGTTGACTCAGCATGCACGCTTACAATCAAAGAAAATACAAAAGTATATTTGCACAATAATGCAGTACTATGGATTTACAGGGATGGCAGTTTAAATATTGAAGGTACTCTTGGCAACCCTGTAATTTTCCAGGGTGACCGATTGGAATCATATTACCAGGATGTTCCCGGCCAATGGAGCCGTATTTGGATTTCACGCGGAAGTAAAAATAAAATAGACCATGCCATTATTAAAAATGGAATTGTTGGAATTCATGTTGATACACTTGGTGATAATTGCAACGAACCTGCTTTAAAAATTAGCAACACGATTATTGAAAATATGAGTGCCGCAGGAATGTATTTCCAGGGAACATGGATTGAAGCCGAAAATTGTGTCATTGGAAACTGCGGTCAATACGGAGTAATTCTGAATATTGGCGGAAAATATGATTTTAAACATTGTACTATCGGGAATTATTGGACCCAGTCAAACAGGCAAACACCATCACTAGTACTTAATAATTGGTATGAAGATATAAATGGAATTACCCAATACAGGGATCTGGAAAAAGCATATTTTGGAAATTGTATAATTTACGGCACTGTTGATGATGAATTATATCTTGATAAAAAATCAGGTGCATTATTTAATTATAATTTTGACCATTGCCTTATTAAAACAAAGTTAGATACCGCAGCATCTTTCACTGCAAATTGTTTGAATTGTTTTTTCAATCAAAACCCTGATTTTACTGATGTATCTGCTACTGATTACAGTCTGAACAGCACATCGCCTGCAATTAACAAAGGCGCTCTCAGTATTGCAAATTATGTTCCTTTCGATATTTTACGCCATAACCGCACAACCAACACTGCGCCTGATATTGGGGCGTACGAGAAAGAATAATACTATTTTAGAATTCAGAATTCAGAATTGAATATTTGTCATATGGTTTTGGGTTGAGCTACTGGGTTGGTTGATAATTTAAAGTCGAAAGAAAATCAAATCACATTTTATACATCATCTGGCTTCGATGAACTCAGCCTGACCGTGCGCATGCCGTCATATTGAGTTTATCGAAATATGTTGCGATGGAATTTTTCTTTCTACAAATAACTATTACCCTAACTAGCCGCTATTCCTATAAACTTTTTACTTGGGTTTATAAAAATAATTTAAGATTTTTGATTTGAAGCGACGGATTAGATTTGATTTCTAATTTCTATTTTTTTATCAAAAAAATTCCCTAAGAAATATCATACGTCATTCCTTCTTCAGCAAGAATACTGTTATTAAATTCTTTCTTAGCTTCTTCAAGTAATGGGGAAAGGTCATCATAACGGGCTGAGTAATGACCTAACATCAACTTTTTCACTTTGGCTTTATTTGCAATAGTTGCTGCATCGTAAGCAGTGCAATGAAATTTTTCGCGTGCACTTTTTTCTTTATCACGAAGGAATGTGGCTTCATGATATAACAAATCAACACCATTAATAATTGAAAGATAAGAATCCGTATAACCAGTGTCGGAACAATAAGCGTATGAAACGGACTTCGGTCCGGCAATAGTAAGTTCTGCATTACTATGATATTTCTTATTCACATCAGTAAAACCATGACCTTTTTTAATGGAATCAAAAGCTTCTTCAGGAATATCAATTTTCTGTAAAATTTCTTTTTTAATTTTTCTTTCTTTTTGTTTTTCGATGAACAGAAACCCTGTAGTAGGAATTCTATGATCTAATGGAATGGTTCGGACAACAATATTTTTATCTTCATAAATTATTTCTGAAAGCGTACTGTCAACAGGGTGAAATATCAACGGATACACAAGTGTTGTTTTTGAAATTTCAAGCTGTATGTCAAGAATTTCTTTCAGGTCATTATCGGCGTATAAATGGAGTTCTTTCTTTCGTCCCAATAAATGCAATGTAAACAACAACCCCATCAATCCTAAATAATGGTCGCCATGAAGATGGCTAATAAAGATATGGTCGATACGTTGGAATTTTATTTTAAACCTGCGCATTTGTATTTGCGCACCTTCTCCGCAATCAATCAAAAATAAGCGCTCATTTACATTGAGTACCTGAGCGCTTGAATGTCTTTCGACAGTAGGTGTTGCAGAACTACAACCCAGAATCGTAAGTTTAAATGACATTACTTTTCGATGATCATTCTTTTGGTTAAAGTTGTAGTATTATTACTCAACTTATACAAATAAATTCCGGAAGGTAATCCGTTGGATGAAAACTCAATTTTATTTTCACCAGTTGATGCATCAATTGTTTTTTCAAAAACTTTTTCACCAATTACATTGAGTATAGTAAAAGAATATTTTCCATTATTTGGTGATGTGAAAGTAACCGAAGTATTTTTTGAAAAAGGATTTGGTGAATTTTGTTCCATCGCAAATTTATTCGTATTCAATACAGCAAAACCGCTTGAAGAATCGACAACTAATTTATAACCGGAAAAAGGATATGGAACAGTATACATACCATACATTGCATGAATAGTTGTATTAATAGTTAGTTTATATGTTTTACCTTCCATTGTATCTGTAGGTGTACCTGTAATTAAAACACATCCATTTGATCCACCAGGCCAACCTGTTTTATCAGGTGTAGCAGTAAAAGTAGCAGGCAATCCTAATATTGATGAAAAGTTTACTGAATCAATAGCAATTGTACCATAAGTAGTAACTGTATCAGCAGGTACTACAACTGTTATTGAAGTACTGTAAGGCACAGCAACCTGTGCATGGGGTATATTGGTAATTGTATCTGGATATGCACCAGGAGTAGTATAGCTTATGTCTGGAGTACATGGAGCTTGTGCATTTAACAGAAAAGTTCCTGAAATTATCAATGCAAAAGTTAAAAGTATTTTTTTTATCATATAGAAGTTTGTTTTTTAGTTCATCACAAATATATAAAAAAATGAAAATACCATCCTATATTTAAAACTTTTTAACAACCTTATATGTTTTATTGCATTTTAAATGATTTATAATTTATTTGTATGCAATTTTATTATTTCTTTAATTTGAATTGAAATTACAGAAAGATTAAAACTAAATAGTTAAGATATTATATTATTCATATAGAAATAAAATTCTTCAATCATGAAAATAAAAATACTTTCTTTAATTATATCACTTTGTTGTATTCTGGTAATATCAACCAATGGTCAGAATCAAAAAGCAATTTCCGAAAATGCTATATGGGTTTCATATTACCAGATAGGCTCCCCGCCTACATGCTACTCCAGGCTTTATAAAACAGGCAAGGATACATTAATTAACAGCAATGCATATATTAAAATGTATATGGCTCCGGTGCATCAAACTGGTGCAAATTCATTTCAGATTGATGCACCTTTTCAATACCATCTTGCTTTCAGGAATGATTTAAACAACCGCGCATTTGTTATCCCTGCTAACGACAATACAGAACAATTATGGTATGATTTTAATCTCACAGTTGGTGATACTTTACCTAATATTTCAAAATGGTACTCAACGCAATTCATAGATCAGGGAGATACTATTATAGTTACAAGCATCGATTCTATTTTTTATTGCAATAAATATTATACCCGATACAATTTTAATCATCCTCAATTCCCTTGTCTTGTTCGCGAAGTTGGTTTTACAGGTGATCTGATCAATTATAATGGTATTTATTTTGAATATGCAGTATCTCTTTCAAAATTTATTTCTGATACATCGATGACTGATTGTTCAATAATATTAACAGGATTAGAAAATATAATTCCTGGTTCTCCAACAATAAAAATATATGAAAACAATACTAACAATATTGTTTTCATTGAATCATCGATAAATTCTAATATCAAAATTTTAAATATAAATGGACAGGTTATTAAACATGTCATGAGTAACAGCAATTCCACATCTGTTGACTTGAATACCTTACCAAACGGAGTTTATATAATACGAGTAACAACAGACAAAGAAATTTTTACAAAAAAAATTGTAAAAGAATAAAACAAAATAATTAATAAAACAAGAGCGCCCATCAGAAATGATGGGCGCTCGAAAATTAACTTTATATAATTAAATTATTCTTCTTTTGATTCTTCAGCTTCTTCTGAAGTTTCATCTTTTTTAGCTTTCTTTACAACTTTTTGATCCATTTCTGTTTTCAGGTTAGCCAATACATCAAGGTCGCCAAGAGTAGTTTTTTCTAAATTATCTTTAATTTTTTTAACTGCTTTTTTAGTTCCTTTTTCTTTTTGTTTGGCATCAGTTTTCTCAGCAGTTTTTTCTGCTGCAGCTTTATCCTGGAAAATTTTAGTATGAGAAACTATGATCTTCTTGTTTTCTTTTGAGAACTCGATCACTTTAAAATCCAATGCTTCGTCAACCTTTGCTGTAGTTCCGTCTTCTTTCTGGATATGACGTAAAGGAGCAAATCCTTCAACACCATAAGGAAGAGCAACAACAACGCCTTTTTCAGCAGCAGATACAATTGTTCCTTTATGAACTGAATCTACAGTGAAAACAGTTTCAAAAACATCCCATGGGTTTTCTTCCAATTGTTTGTGTCCAAGGCTTAGTCTGCGGTTTTCAACATCCACTTCCAAAACAATCACATCAATTTTTTCTCCGATTTTTGTAAATTCAGCAGGATGTTTAATTTTCTTCGACCATGAAAGATCGCTGATATGTATTAAACCATCAACACCTTCTTCTAATTCAACAAATATTCCAAAGTTGGTAAAGTTGCGAACAACGGCTGAATGCTTTGAATTTACAGGGTATTTCTGAATAATGTTTGTCCATGGATCGGGGATAAGTTGTTTAATGCCAAGCGACATTTTACGTTCTTCTCTGTCGAGAGTAAGTATGATAGCTTCCACTTCATCACCAACTTTCAGGAAGTCCTGGGCGCTACGTAAATGCTGCGACCATGACATTTCAGAAACATGGATCAAACCTTCAACTCCTGCTGCTATCTCGATAAATGCACCGTAATCGGCAATTACAACAACTTTTCCTTTTACTTTATCGCCAACTTTTAAATTAGCATCCAGTGAATCCCATGGATGAGAAGTAAGCTGTTTCAATCCAAGAGCAATACGTTTCTTGTTATCATCAAAATCAAGGATAACAACATTTATTTTCTGATCAAGGGTAACAATTTCTTCAGGATGATTTATACGTCCCCATGACAAATCGGTAATATGAATCAAACCGTCGACACCGCCAAGGTCAATGAATACACCATATGATGTGACGTTCTTAACGGTACCTTCAAGTATCTGTCCTTTTTCAAGTTTGCTGATAATTTCAGCTTTCTGCAATTCAAGTTCAGCTTCAATAAGCGCTTTATGTGATACAACTACGTTCTTATATTCATGGTTAACTTTAACCACTTTAAATTCCATGGTTTTTCCAACAAATACATCATAATCGCGAATAGGTTTAACATCAATCTGTGATCCGGGTAAGAATGCTTCAATACCGAATACATCAACGATTAAACCACCTTTTGTACGACATTTAACATATCCCTGGATAATTTCATCATTTTCCAATGATTGGTTAACGCGTTCCCATGAACGTAAAACACGTGCTTTCTTGTGTGAAAGTAAAAGCTGACCTGTACCGTCTTCCTGGCTTTCAACATAAACTTCAATCTTGTCGCCAACTTTCAGGTCAGGATTATATCTTAATTCAGATAAAGAAATAATTCCGTCAGATTTGTAACCGATGTTAACAACAACTTCACGGTTATTTTTAGCAACAACAGTTCCGTCAATTACTTCATGTTCGATAACTGAACTGAGGGTATTGTTGTAAATCTCCTCAAGTTTTTTTCTTTCGTCTTTGCTGTAATTGTCGTGTTTTTTTCCAATCGCATTCCAATCAAAATCGGCAGGCTGTGTGTTCTCAACTTTGTTAGTAGTTTCTTCAACTACATTTTCATTTTCAGTCATAATAGTTTAATTTGTATTCCACTCTTCATTTCCCGCCCTATTTATTTTCGGGATGATTTGCGGAAGGTGTTAATACTCCGTTTTTTAATTTTTATTAATTAGGGGGTGCAAAGATAAAAATTATTTTTAGAAATAAAAAGAAGTTAGGAAATTAGTTTTTTGAAAATCATTGATATAACAATAGTTCGTTATGCTTTGAGATTTTTCATTCTTCAAAATGACAAAATGCAGTATTATTTTGTCATTTCGAGCAATAGCGAGAAATCTGTAATTATCTGCATTTTGTAAAAACTTAACGAACTATTAATATATAAAATATTTATATAAAAACAAAAAAAGCTGCATTACTGCAGCTTTTTGATATATTTTAAAATATTTCTTTTAATTGAAGAAACGCGGAGTTTTAGTAGGGATAACTTTTTTAGATACATCGAATGATGCCATGAGTAATATTTCGTGCGAACCACCGCTATATGATTTTATAGCTCCCATGTTAGCATCGTAAGAATATCCAATCCTTATGTTTCTTGTTATGTCAACACCAAGTAACCCAACAATTGCATCACCAGGTCTTACAGTTGCTCCTACCCAAAAACGATTAGCATAGAATGCAAGGGCAGAAATATCAACCTGCGAAATAAATCCTGCACTCTTAAATTTCACTGAAGGTATAATATTGAGTTTTTCGCTTGCTTTGATTTTATATTTGGCATAAACATAATAATGTCTTGGAACCTGTAATGCGGTAGCTTTATCAATAGGTTTTTCTATATGAGTTACTGATGCTCCTATACAAAGTTTGTTAGTGTTATAAGCTACACCAAAGTCAAAATCGGGTTTTGTTTTTGTATCATTAACATAAATACCGTTTGGATCATTCATATCATCATATATAAGCTCATTACCTTTAAGTCCTTTGTTGAGCATCCCGAATCCCAAGCCAAATGATAAACGGCTGCTCTCATTTAAAAACATCTGATAAGCATACATCAATTTAAAATTGACACTGTTTTCATAACCAAGTTTATCAATGATCATGTTTAATCCAACACCACCTGACATTTTATCAACATACGTATTTGCGCTTAACAGTTGTGTTTGAGGAGCCTGATCGAAACCTGTCCATTGCTGACGGGTTAACAATGTAGCATCTAAAGTGCCCGAAATACCTGCCATTGCAGGATTATAAGTTATTTCACTGAACATGTAATTACTGAATTGTATATCGTTCTGGGAAAAACCGGAAAGAACAATAGCAACCAGGAACATAATAGTTGTAAAAATCTTTTTCATGTGTTAAGTGATTTAATTATAGTGCAAAAGTAATACATTTTTAATTTAAAACCTATTTTTTTTCATATACCCATGCTGATGGATATACTTTTTTAATACTTTCAAGTGCAGTAGATGCTTCTGCTTTGTTTTTATATTCAGCAAATGCAACACGCCATTTATTCGTTTCATACAATCCTACAACAAATGCTTTTGAATAACCTGCTTTCTTTAATGTTTCTACAGCATCGTCAGCTTCATTCTGAGTATTGTATGCACCAGAAATGACATAATATTTACTTAATCCTGTATTCGTCGTTGTTGGTTCAGTATACGTTTCAGAAGAACTGGTTGCATTTGAACTTAATATTTTAAAAGTAGTACGACGGTTTTTCTGATGTTCTTCTTCCGTTTTTGCACCTTTGATTACAGGCATAGCAAAACCATATCCTTTTGCAATTAACCTTGATGAACTGATTCCGCAGGAAATTAGATAATCAACAACAGACTGTGCTCTTCTTTGTGATAGCTCTGTATTATATTTCTCGGCTCCACGTTCATCGGAATGTGAACTTATCTGAACATTAACATCAGGTGTTTCTTTCAGAATATTTACAAGTACATCTAATTCAACTTTTGATTCAGGACGTAAGTCGGCTTTATCATAATCATAAAAGATATTATTGATCTTCACTTCTTCTTTAGTAATTTTAATTAAAGCGAAATCGAGGTCGTATCCTCCGTCTTTATTATAACTGCGTGAATAAATATCATTATCGGTATTGAATTTTTTACTATCGTTAAGGTAACCGTCACGAGTTCCTTTTATTGTATATTTCATATTCGGTTTCATTCTTGTGAACTCATATTTTCCTTTATTATCAGTAATAGCCGAATCAATACTTCCGTCGCTTCCTTTAAAATATACTATGGCATTATCCAAACCTTTTTCAGTTTGTTTATCTCTTACATATCCTACAGCTGTTAATATAACAGGGATTTTTGAATAGGAATAAATATCATCATCGCCAACTCCGCCGGTACGGTTACTACAGAAGAACCCTTCATCTTTTAAGTTTATAAAAATTAAACCAAAATCATCAAAGCTGGTATTGAATGGATACATCATGTTAACAGGTTTACCATATTTTCCTTTTGAAATTTTGCTGGTAAAAATATCAAGTCCGCCAAAACCGGGCTGACCGTCAGAAGCAAAAACCAATAATGAATCTCCCGACAGGAATGGAAACATTTCGTCACCAATAGTATTGATTAATGTACCTAAGTTTTCAGGTTGCCCCCATTTTCCATCAGTTTTTTTAATGATATAAATATCTTTTCCTCCAAAACCTCCGGGCATATCTGAAACAATATACATAACACTGTCATTAATGCTTATAGAAGGATGACCAACACTAAATGTATTGCTGTTATAATCGAAAATTTTTGGTGTACCCCATGAATCAGCATTCTCATTATATTCAGAACACATAATATTACAATTGGTTTTTTTACCTGTTTCACCATTACACTGCATATAATATCCTATTTTGGATTTGGTGCTGTATGTGAATGTTCCTTCATTAAAACTGGTATTTACAGGTCCCTTGAATGCAGAAGGTTTCGACCATTCTTTTTTATCGGTATTGTATGTTGATTCATATAAGTCAGAGAAACCCTGCATGGTTGCCGGATCGTATTTGCCTAATAAATCCATACGTGTTGATGCCAAAACAACTTTAGTGCTGCTTAAATATGCAATTCCATAATCACTGGTTGTGGAACATAAATTAGATTCTACCTTAACTTCATGCAAAGGTTTATTAGTCTTACTTTTTAAACCTAACTGACAAGATTCAATTTTAATTTTAGCAAGTTGATCATTGGGTTTAACTGTGAGGTATTTTTCAAAATATGTGATCGCATCTGAATAGCTGCCTAATTTTAAAAGCATGTTTCCCATGTGATAATAAAGCATACTGTCATTACATCCGGAATCAATAGCTTTCTGGTACCAGTTTTTAGCTTCTGTGTAATTATTACCATACCTGTAGCATTCTCCCATTTTAAAATTGATACGTGTAACCTGATCGGGAGTAGCTTTACCTAAAGCTTTATTATAATATTTCACAGCACTAACATAATCTTTGTTTTTAAATGCTGTATCCGCTTTCTGTAGCGGTGTTTGTGCTAATAGTGAATTTGATAAAATCAAAACAAACAGAAATAGAAAAATTCTTTTCATTTTTTTATGGTTTTATGGGTTTTGGTTCAATAAAAAAACTTATTCAAAATAAGTTAGCAAAAATATATAGTTTTTATCAAATATCAAAAAACATTTTCTTATATTTTATGATAGTATAAATAATTTCCCTGTTTGTCTATAAATTTTTAAATTAATTCATTTACATACAACTATAAATAAATTCATGTATCTTTCTATATAATTATTTAAATTGATAATACATATACAACAATAATATTTTTTGTTCGTTATGAGTTAATTCAATAATTTTGTCTTTTATTCATTTCATGAAATTATCTGTAATCATTGTAAACTACAACGTAAAGTATTTCCTCGAACAGTGCCTGTCATCCGTTGTTGCCGCATGCAGAAATATTGAATCGGAAATTATTGTGGTAGACAATAATTCCGTTGATGGTTCATGTAAAATGGTAAAAGAGAAATTTTCCAATGTTATTTTGCTCGAGAATAAAACAAACTTTGGATTTTCTAAAGCCAATAACCAGGCAATAAATATTTCAAAAGGAGAATACGTTCTTGTTTTAAATCCTGATACCGTAGTAGAAGAAAGTACATTTTCAAAAACCATATCATTCATGGACGCTCACCCCGACGCCGGCGGACTTGGAGTTAAAATGATTGACGGCAAAGGGAAATTTCTTCCTGAATCAAAAAGAGGATTGCCTACACCCATCGTTGCTTTTTATAAAATTTCAGGGTTAGCTCATTTATTTCCAAAATCAAAGATTTTCGGGAAATATCATTTGGGCTATCTTGATAAAGATAAAATTCACCCTGTTGAAATCCTGGCCGGTGCATTTATGTTGCTTCGCAAGAAAACACTTGAAAAGACAGGTCTTTTTGATGAAACATTTTTTATGTATGGCGAAGATATCGACCTGTCGTACCGTATAATTAAAGAAGGATATAAGAATTATTATTTCCCCGAAACCCGCATCATTCATTACAAAGGCGAAAGCACTAAAAAAAGCAGTATAAATTACGTCATCGTATTTTATAATGCCATGATCATTTTCGCGCGAAAACATTTTACAAATAAAAGCGCGAAATTATTCTCGATACTCATTCACTTTGCCATTTACCTAAGAGCATACATGGCAATCGCATACCGTTTCCTGAAAAAAATAATAATTCCCCTGCTCGATGCCTGCGTAATTTATTTAGGATTTTATTTTTTAAAAGATTATTGGGAACATAATATCCTTTTCACCCGAGGAGGACATTATCCAGAAGAATATATTTTACTGGTCATTCCTGCATATATTTTCGTATGGCTTCTTGCTGTATTTTTAAGTGGCGGTTATGACAAACCTTTCCGTCCGTTAAAAATATTATGGGGAATAATTATAGGCACAACAATAATCCTCGTTATTTATGCTCTTTTAAATGAAGAATTCCGTTACTCAAGAGCGCTTATAATCATTGGTGCAGCATGGTCGGTTGTTGCAATGTACCTGATGCGCTTCATCTTTTATTTATCAGGAATAAAACATTATCGGTTCGACTCAGGCGAAAACCGTAATTTTATTATTGTCGGAGATAAAGAAGAAGCAGAACGTGTAACCAACCTTCTAAGGCAAACCAGCATCAATCCTAATTTTATAGGACTGGTAAATATTCCCGAAACAAATAATAAAGGAAATGGTTTTATAGGAAACATTTACCAGATAAAAGAAATCATTGAAATATATAAAATTGATGAAGTTATCTTTTGCGCCAAAAACCTTAGTCCACAGGATATCATAAATAAAATGTCGGAGCTGAAAGATTTACAAGTTGATTATAAAATTGCCCCTCCCGAAAGTTTATATATTATAGGAAGTAATTCCATTGACACTTCGGGCGACCTGTATATTATAAATATTAATTCTATCAGTAAAGCAAGTAATAAGCGCAACAAGCGTTTTCTTGACATAGTTGTTTCAATGATTTTATTAATCCTCACTCCTGTTTCAATTTTCATTGTAAAAAACATCCTGGGTTATTTCCGGAATATTTTCGGCGTTTTGGTTGCATATCGTACATGGGTCGGATATTATTATAATGATGAAGCATTTAAACTTCCGCGGATCAGGAAAAGCATATTGAATCCTGCTGATGCTTTCAGTAAAGGAAAACTCGATAATGAAATGATCTCCCGCCTGAATATGATGTATGCCCGCGATTTCAAAATTTCAAACGACCTGAATATTATTTTTAAAGGATTCCGTTTGTTAGGCAGAACATCAAAATAATTTTTCATTCCAATTAACATTCTTCTGTTTTTTGTTCAAAACTTTTGATAATGTTGCTTGTTGCTATTATTACAAAAATTGTAATTTGGTCAACAATTTATTATGCTTATGAAGAAATATTTTTTCACGATTCTTATTTTAAATTATTTTTTTCTGACAATGAATTTGTTTTCCCAAACAGAAAACCAGGGAAACAGCAAAGCTGCCAAGGATAATTTTTCTCTTGAAAACTATAAAGATGCTCTTGAAGAATATTTGAATTTATTAAAAAACGATTCCAATAATCTATTATATAACATGCGTGTTGGCTTGTGTTATCTTAATTTGAACATTGATAAATCAAAAGCCATTCCTTATTTATTAAAAGCTTCTGCCGATCCGAAAGTTGAAAATTTTGTGTGGTATGAATTAGGACGGGCCTATCTTATCAATTACAAACCTGATGAAGCCATAAAATATTTTAAAAAATATTATAATGTTACCGGCGGAAAAGAAAATTATTATGTTTCATCACAGCGTATGATTCAAATGTGTGAAGAAGCAAAATCAAAAATCAGCAAACCGGTAAATGTTACAATAGAAAATGCAGGCCCGGAAATAAATACCGCTTACGCAGAATATAATCCATACATTCCCGGTGATGAATCATTCCTGGTTTTCACTTCCAAACGCGCTGGAAATACAGGCGGGATGACCGACTTCGATGGATATCCTACATCTGATATTTATATTTCTTATCAGAAATATGATAAATGGACAAAAGCAAAAAGTGTAGGACCACTTATTAATTCTGAACTGGTAGAAGAATCCGTAGGTATTTCAAGCGATGGTACCAAACTATTTATTTATTGCGATAATTATACAGCAATGAACGAAGTACTGATGTCGGAAAAAAAAGGTAAATCTTTTACCAAGCCTGTTTATCTTGGAGAAAATATCAATTCCAGCAAACTCGAAACTTCTGCAGCAATTACACCCGATAAAAAATATATAGTTTTTTCGAGTGATAGAAATGAAGAAGCCGGTGGCATGGATTTATACATTTCCAAGAAACTTTCAAATGGTGCATGGGGACCGGCAGAAAATATCGGAGAACCAGTCAATACTATTTATGATGAAGATTATCCCTATTTTTCTGCTGATGGGAAAACACTTTATTTCTGTTCCGAAGGGCATAACAGTATGGGAGGATATGATATTTTTAAAAGCACATGGAATGAAAAAGATGATTCGTGGAGCAAGCCAGAAAACCTTGGATACCCCATTAATACTACCGATGATGACATGACCATCAGTTTTTCATCTACCGGACGTCATGCCTATATTGCATCATCACGCCCCGGCGGTTACGGTGGTTTAGATATTTATAAAATCATTTTTAATGATATTGACCCCGCTTATACTATTCTCTCGGGCACCTTATTAAATAATGATTCCATGAATATTTACAAAGCACTTGCACTTTCCGATACACTGCAAAAAGATTCACTGATACAGTTAACCGATAATGATCTTGCCGTAAAAAACAATGATACATTAGTAAAAAATAATAACACCACTAAAAAAATTCCTGTTGACATTTCTGTTATTGATAAATCCACTCAGAAAGTTTTCGGGAAATATCATCCCAATGTTCTGAATGGAAAATTTCTTATCATACTACCACCGGGCGATTATAAAATTAATGTTATTGCTGAAGGTTATGAAAAATATTCGGAAGATATAAGTGTTTCTGATCGCAACAGTAATACTGAAATTTTCAAAGACATTATGTTGCCTGCTATTGTTAAAGAGCCAGAGATTGCACCAGTAAACGAACAAAAAAACTAAACTAATAAATTATTTATGGAACTAACACTATCGAAGCCTCTGGCTTTTTTTGATATTGAAACAACCGGAACCAATATTGTAACCGACCGCATTGTTGAAATATGTATTTTAAAACTTTTACCAAATTCAGAAAAAGAAATTCTCACACGCCGCATAAACCCCGGTATTCCTATTCCCCCTGAAGTTACGGCAATTCACGGAATCACAAATGAAGATGTAAAAAACGAACCCTCTTTTTCGGAAATTGCAAACGAGCTGAACACTTTTTTCTCAAACTGCGATTTAGCCGGATATAATTCTAACAAATTCGATATCCCGTTTATTGTTGAAGAATTTTTAAGAGCAGGTATCGACTTTGATTTACGCAATCGCCGTTTTGTTGATGTACAGAACATCTTTCACAAAATGGAACCACGCACACTCAGCGCTGCATACCGTTTCTACTGCAATAAAGAGCATGAAGATGCTCACAGCGCCGAAGCCGATACAATTGCAACTTACGAAATACTGAAAGCACAGCTTGATAAATACAAAGAAACAGAATATACCGACAATGATGATGTGAGCAGTATTCCAATAAAAAATGATGTACAGGCATTGCACAATTTTTCATTCAACTTGCACTTTGCCGATTTTGTCGGGCACATTGTTTATAATCAGAAACAAGTTGAAGTGTTCAATTTCGGGAAACATAAAGGAAAACCGGTTGAAGATATTTTTAAATCAGAACCTTCATATTACGACTGGATGATGAAAAGCGATTTTCCACTGTTCACAAAAAAACTGATCACTGCCATTAAACTCAGGGGATTCAATAAAGCATCTGTCAATATCCAAAAGAACGGTAAATGAAAATTATTTGCATAGAAGGGAATTATAAAAACAACGAATTTAATTCTTCGCATCCTGTTTTTTTTATAAAACCCGAAACCTGTTTACTAAAAAATAATCATCCATTTTTTATTCCCGACCACTCCCCTGTTATTATTCCTAATGTTAACCTGGTAATTAAAATATCACGCCTGGGAAAAAACATACAGGAAAAATTCGCGCATCTTTATTATAATGAAATTGGTATTGGCGTAGATATAACAGCAACAGATACTTTGGCTGATTGTAAAAAAAACAGCCAGCCATGGGATACTGCAAAATCATTTGATAATTCAGCGCCTTTAGGAAATTTTATTCCCATAACATCCATAAGCAATTTATTTAACATCCCATTTTCATTACAAATAAATTCCGAAACAGTTTTAACATCCAATTCATCTGAAATGATTTTTAATTTTAATAAGATCATTCAACATGTTTCGCAATATATTACTATTAAAACCGGCGACCTGGTTTACACCGGCAGTCCTTTATCTTCATCGTATTTAAAAATAAACGACCGGCTCGAATGTTATATTGGCTCTCAAAAATTACTTTGGTTCAACATAAAATAAAAAGATTGTCCTGTAAGGACAACAGTTTGGTAAAGAAGAAACGCAACTTTATAAATGTACCGCTTGCCTAGCCAATAAGCAGGTACGTACTAGCTCTTTATAAAAAAAATATTTATTTTTATATCTGTTGTAGGTTGTAGCTGCTGGTCTGGTTGAATGGCAAAAGTTGTTTGTAAAAAAAACTTTTAACTCATAACGATTAACTTAACCAGTTGCCATAACCCATCAGCATAAAACCATAATAGAAATCTTTGTTAATTAAGCCCATTGTAATAACTGTTCAAATGTATAGTGCCTACCTGCCTCGCTGGTCAGCATCACAGCGAGGAGTGCAAGGCAGGCGGCATATTTATTTAATGATATATCAAAAAAATATTAGTATAAACTCCAATTCGCTATAGCGAACAAAGAATTATACTCGTTCTTATCAAGAATGCAAAAGAAAATTTGATTAGAACGAGTTATGCCGATAGGAACAAAATAAGAAAAATGCAAATCTGTTCCGTATCGGTATAAATTCAAAATTCTAAGAGAATAAATCTGTAAAAAAAAAGTCCTGCCGAAATATTGACAGGACTTTATTTATATCGGTTATGTATTTTCACTTCACTGAAACTTTTGCTGTAAAGAAACCGGTATTCGAGGAATTATAAACCGTTTCATAAATGGAAAGGAAAATGGTTCCGCTTTCTTTAGCTGTTCCAAAATATTTTGAACCGGCTTTAATCATTGTGCCATCTTCTCCAATTTTGTATACCAGGTTTCCGTATGAAGGATATGTGCTCTCGGTATTGTAATCTTCATAATCGGCTGAGCTGGATCCATCAGGAGTGTATTTATTTCCCGAAAGGCTCTCCAGTACTATTTCACCAGACGAGGTAATATTTATTTTCTGTCCGCTTTTCACTTTTATTCCTGTATTTAGCCATCCACCATTCTCATTTCCACTTATATGTTTATTGGCAAGAATTTTAAAAGATTTATCGCCGTTTTCCATGTTATAATAAGTTACTTCAGCTTCTTTGATTTTTTCTTTTGGAATATTCAGATCGCCGTATTCGGTTTTTAAAGTAATGGCTTTTATAGAAAAAATACCGCCTATATTATATTCATAATTAATGGTAACAATATCTTTTGCATTATAACCTTCGTCAACGCCATAAGTGCTTTTCATTTCGCTAACAGCTGCTTCAGCAGTATAATCAGTATATTCAGAAGTAGTATATTCATTGCTATAAATATATTCATCAATGATTGGAATAGCGCCTATGTCCATTTTTACCAACTCGTCATAGGCAGCCTGACGCTTTGTTTCATCAGCAACATTCATCGCTTTCACCATATTGATGATTTTACTTTTATTTGCAACATCAGGATTAATACCAAATTCAAGCGATGAAACATCTTTAATTGGAATTTCAAGTTTACCCCAATCGGTATTTAGCGATACGGTTGATATGCTCGCTGATGTACCCGAAACAACATTCCCATCGCGAAGTGTAAGTTTCAATTCAATTTTTTCTTTCTGTGCAAATGTTGATAATGATATAAAAATTGCGATTAATACGAACAGTGTTTTTTTCATAAGTATATTATTTAAATTATTTTTCTTTATTCTTTACACAAAAGTAAGTGAAATTATTCTCTTAATAGACATCTTCAAAAAAATATTATTTACATTCTTTTGTCTTGACACAAAAGAATCAATAAGTCAAGGCTATCAGGAAATTTCTACAAAAGCTACGATTTGATTTTTATCCCGAAAACGAACTCACCCGATTGAAAATCGGGCTCAAACAGCGTTTTCTTAGCACAGTGCAAACAACACAAATTCAAATCTTATTTTGCGATGAAATTTCCTGAATGCCATTAAAAATTTACGCGTAGGCAATGGAAAATTTGGCATGGCAGATTTTTGTGCGATGATGGTCGTGATGGTTGTGGATTAGATAGCTATGCTCGTGCGACAAACAACCATCGCAGCCTGCCCGACTGAGTCATTCAGGCAGGAGCTTTAAAATTTTCCGATTTTTGCTTTACTTTTTCTAAAAAGTAATAATAAAATATGTTTATATTTTTCCGAAACGTTTATGAATAATTCTGTTTTTCATTATTTTAATTTGCCAAAAGATATCTATCGCACGTTGAACAATAAATGTATAGTAAAAAAAATTACAGAATCTGATTATTTAAAAAGAATTTCAACAACAATTTCTTCACCTGCTTGCTTATTGAGCATCTTCATGAGTTTTGCACGTGCGTAATGCATTTCTTCTTTTAACGCAGCATTATCAAGAGTTACATAAAGTTTTTTATCGCGGTAGTAAAGTGCCTTAGTGTGTTTATTGATAATTTTCCCAACCACCTTGGGCCATAGTTTATTTATCTTTACTTCATTCAGTTTATCCGACAAATTGTAATCATCCATCAGCGCATTGATCAAATCGTGAATCTTGTATTCGTTTGCACAGCCCATAATTATTCCGGTCTATATTTTGTGTCAACTACAGCGCCCTGTTTTATTGTAAAAACTTTAAGCTCTGTTTTAATTTCTTTAAAAATATTCTCAACTCTTTCGGGATGCGCATCGGTAATAAATACCTGCCCGAAACTATTATCGCTAACCAGTTTCATCAACTGCTGCACCCTGAAATTATCTAATTTATCAAAAATATCGTCAAATAAAAGTATGGGTTTAAAACCCTTTGTTTTCTTAGTGTAATCAAACTGCGCCAGTTTCAATGCAATCAGGAATGACTTCTGTTGGCCCTGCGAACCAAACTTTTTTAAAGGATAATTTTCAATACTGAAACTTAAATCATCTTTATGAACACCAACAGTAGTGTATTGTAAAGCCCTGTCGCGTTCAATTGCCTCATCCATTAACTGCTGAAATTTTCCATCATGCAATTGCGATTGGTACTCAATATTCACAGCTTCCCTGCCGCCAGAAATAAAACGGAAATGTTCGCGAAACATAGGAAGAAAATTCTCAAGGAATTCAACTCTTACCGAAAATATTTTTTCACCAAGTGTTACCAGTTGTTTGTTCCATATTTCGAGCGAAGCCTTTTCGAACCGGCGGGTTTCGGCAAAATGTTTCAGCAAGGTGTTGCGCTGCAACAACGCTTTATTATAATTAATAAGGTCGTCTAAATAAATTTTATCGAACTGCGAAATGATGCTGTCCAAATATTTCCTGCGGGCTTCGCTGCCTTCAATGATAAGCGCGCTGTCGGCAGGAGAAATCATAACCAGCGGGTACAATCCAATATGGTCCGACAAACGCTCGTATTCTTTTTTATTTAATTTGAATTGCTTGCGTTCATTGCGTTTCTGTGCGCAGTACACATTATCGCTGCTATTTTCTTTTTCAAAGATTCCCTGTACTACAAAAAAATCGGAATCATGAAAAATATTCTGCGAATCGATTGGATTGAAATAGCTTTTACAAAACGAAAGATAATGTATGGCATCGAGCAGGTTGGTCTTGCCTTCGCCATTATCACCAACAAAGCAGTTGATCTTCTCGCAGAAACTCAAATCAGCTTCCCGGTAGTTCTTAAAATTGATCAACGATATTTTTTGAAGAAACATTATTTTTCTTTATTAGCGCAAAGATAACAAATTTTACTAATCTACATATGAGAATATTTTCAACAATTTATTATCCTTAAAATTTTACTACAATATAAGAAACTGTTTAAGTTTTATTTTTTTTATTTTGTATGAAAATATCAGCCACGAATACACAAAGTTGCACGAAGGCTGGTTGTGTTGGTATTGTATTTTATTTATTGTTATATCGTAAAAGGTAAAAAATATTCGAACTAAGGACGATAGCTATTTTTAACTTAATACTAATAATTTTGCTGCAATATAATAAAAAGATTTATTTTTGATAAAATTGAAAAAATAAGTTAATACAAGTTGGCGAAATCCAACTATTGTATTTAGGGTTACTGTTCTTTATTAAAGCAATAAAATAGTTGGCAGCAAGCCGAATAAATGAAAAGAATATGAAATACTATTACATCGAAATAAAAGGACAGCAACAAGGGCCTTGGACTATCGAAGAATTAAAAAATATGCGATTGACCAAGGGAAGTTTGGCGTGGACAGATGGAATGACTGATTGGGACAAAGTTGAAAATATTGACGAATTGAAGGATTTTGCAATACCGACTCCTCCTCCTTTGAAAGTTTCCGAAGCACAGAATAATTCAAACATTTCTCAAAAAAAAGACTCAAAATATGACAATAATTATGAGAAAGCAAGTGAAGCTGTAATAGTAGGATTTGTATTTATTATCATTAATTGTGTTATCATATTTGGTGGTTTAAACAAATTTAAGACCAAAGAAGAAGTTGCTAATTATAATTTTATAGTAGGTTTTATATCATTTATTTTTAGAATAATCATAACAGTTTGGGTCAGTAATATTGCGAAAGGACAAAATAGAGATACATTTGGTTGGGGTATTTTTGCGTTCTTCTTTCCTACTCTTGCATTAATTATAATAGGTTTTCATAGAAAATTAAAAGGAGATGACCAGCCTATTACTTCAAAAATTGAGACACCAAATAAAGAAGAAGCAAAAAGCATTACAGTGAGGTTTAAATCAAACAAGAGACTTGAGACATTTGATTTGAAATATTGGGAGACAGTAAAAGATTATTATGGTGAAGAGAATTTTGATATTATTAAATACTATAAATAAAAATATATCGGCCAGCTGCCAACTTTGAGCTGCTTCAATGGCTCCCTGTTCGTGCTCTTCTCATGACAAGTGCAAAAAAATAAATAAACTAAAAGATAAACATAAAAACTAAAACACAAAAACCATGATAAAAAAAATATTAAAAATTACGTCGATCGTAATAGCGGTGATAATCATTGCTGCTATTGTACTTCCGTTTGCATTCAAAAGTAAAATCGAAGCAAAACTGAAAGACGAAATTAACAAAAGCGTTAATGCAAAAGTCGACTGGAAAGACTACAGTTTAGGTCTGTTCCGAAACTTTCCAAATTTTAATTTATCGCTCGATGAGCTTACTGTCATTGGTGTTGATTCATTCGCAACCGACACACTTGCAAATATAAAATCGTTGAACATCACAGTCGACCTGATGAGTGTTATCAACGGCAGCACCTATAAAATCAAAAAAATAAATTTAGATGAACCCAACCTATTATTGAAAATTTTAAAAAGCGGAAAAGCAAACTGGGATATTGCAAAACCTTCGGAAACAACCGATACGACTGCTACCGAGCAACCTTCCGATTTCAAACTGGCGCTTCAAAAACTTTCCATCACAAAAGGAAATATTATTTACGACGACCAAAGTACGGATATGCGAATTGAAGCGAAAAACGTGAATAGCTCCATTAAAGGCGATATGACAGCCGATGTAACTTCATTAAGTACAAAATCGACCATCGAATTTTTAACTTTTGCTTATGGCGGAATGAACTACCTGAACAAAGTGAATACCGAAGCTACAGCCGATATTGAAGCCGATCTGAAAAATTCAAAATATACATTTAAAGAAAATGAGTTTCGTTTGAACCAGTTGTTCCTCGGTCTTGACGGATTTATATCGATGCCATCGGATGATATTGATATGGATCTAAAACTGAATGCAAAAAAAACCGAGTTCAAAAATTTCCTTTCACTTCTCCCCGCCTTGTATGCTAAAGACTTTGACAACATTGACACAAAAGGAAAACTTGCGCTCGACGGTTATGTTAAGGGAACTTACAACGATAAAAAAATGCCAAGCTTTGCCGTGAATATCCAGGTTGATGACGGCATGTATAAATATCCCGATTTACCGAAAGCCGTTACCAACATCAATATCAAGACAAGCATTACAAACACCACCAGCGATATTGACAACACGGTTATTGATATTTCAAAATTTCATTTCGAAATGGGCAGCAATCCTGTCGATATAAAAATGAATATTAAGACTCCTGTATCTGACCCGCAGATCAACGGAACCATAAAAGGAAAAATAAATTTAGCTGAAGTAAAAGATTTTTATCCTTTAGAAAAAGACCAGCAGATGAACGGAACAATTAACACCGATGTTACATTAAACGGAAAACTTTCATCAATTGAAAACAAGAAATACGAAGATTTTAAAGCAACCGGACAGGTTTCGATTAACGGCTTAACCTACAAAAGCAACGACTTTGCACAGGGAATCACCATCAACGATATGAAATTATTGTTTTCGCCGCAGTATGTTGAACTGGCTTCATGCAGCATGATAATTGGCAAAAGTGATTTGAAAGCCACAGGACGCATCGATAATTTATTATCGTACTTTCTCAAGAACGATATTTTAAAAGGCACATTCACCAGCTCATCGAAGCTAATGGATCTGAATGAATTCATGCAGCCTTCTCAAACAGCTACAACTGCTCAGAAAACAGATACCGCATCAACCATGTCGGTAATTGAAATTCCTGCGAATATTGATTTTGTTGCAAATGCAACATTCGGAAAAGTTTTATACGACAACATGGAAATGACAAATGTGGTCGGCGTTCTGAAAATAAAAGATCAACAGGTAAACCTCGAAAATTTAAAAATGAACATGCTCGACGGACAGCTTACCATGAGCGGTTATTACAGCACAAAGAATCCGAAGCAACCTGAAATAAATTTCAACCTCGATATAAATCAATTCGATATTGCAAAAACAAGCAAAACATTTTTAGTGGTTCAGAAATTAGCACCTGTTGCCAACGCATGTTCCGGAAAATTTTCAACTAAGATGAATATGACAACATCATTGGACGGCAAAATGACTCCTGTTATAAAAACCATGTCGGGCAAGGGTTTGCTGAATACTTCAAGCATCACTGTTCAGGGTTTTGGCCCGCTGACAAAACTTGGCGAAGCATTGAAAATAGAAAAATTCAAAAAGCTAATTCTTGATAAAGTCAATCTTTCATTCAGTTTTGCTGACGGAAAAATATTTGTTGAACCTTTTGATTTTACTTACGGACAATCAAAAGGAAAAATCAGTGGTTCCAATTCGTTCGATCAAACCATTGATTATGTAATGAATCTTGAAATTCCAAAAAGTGAATTTGGCGGAGCAGCCAATGGTGTGCTGAACAATTTAACATCGAAGGCAAACAGCAAAGGTGCAAATGTTACGGTTGGCGATGTTGTGAAAGTAGATGCCATAATTGGAGGAACCATTACCAAACCTACTATCAGTCTTGGATTAAAAGGCACCATGAACGAGGCTATTGACGATTTGAAAGATAAAGCAAAAACCGAAATCGACAATAAGAAAAAAGAAGCAGAAGATAAAGTAAAAGCAGAAGCAGATAAACAAAAGCAGGCAGCCGAAGACAAAGCCAAAGCCGTACAGGATAGTTTGAAAAAAGCTGCTGAAGAAAAAGCAAAAAAGGAAAAAGAAGATTTGAAAAATAAATTAAAAAATAAAATTAAGTTTTAATTTTTTCAACGTATAAACATATTAAAAAAAGCAATCCTTCCATTACAATCTGTACAGTAAAAAAAGATGAATAACAGAAATTAATTAAGTTTGTAAGAAATGCAAAAAGAGAATAAAATATTACTTAATACAGAGACAGCGATTTTTCAAGAGTTATCTCAACTTATTGAGCAAAGCAAAGCACAGGTTGTATCGTATGCAAATAGTACGTTAACACTTCTTTTCTGGCAGGTAGGTAAACGTATTAATGAGCATATATTGCAAAATAAAAGAGCTGAATATGGAAAGCAAATAGTGCAGACTTTATCGGCTCAATTGGAAAAAGAATTTGGCAGAAGTTTTACCGAGCGTAATTTGCGTAGAATGATGCAATTTGCAGAAGAATTTGCCGATATTGAAATTGTGACATCACTGATGACAAAATTGAGTTGGACACATTTTCTCCAACTACTTTCATTAAAAACGATGGAACAAAAATTATTCTATTCGAGGAAAATAGCAGAAGAGCAATGGAGTGTAAGGCAAACTCAAAAATATATTCAGCAAAAAACGTATGAAAGACAAGAAATTGCCAATTCGCAAATTGTAGGAGAGAATACAGCGTTGAAAGACACATTTAAAGATCCATATATTTTAGATTTTCTGGGAATGAAAGATGGGTATCTAGAAAAAGATTTGGAATCTGCTATAATTAGAGAGCTTGAAAACTTTATATTAGAACTGGGGAACGGTTTTACGTTTGTAGAACGACAAAAACGAATTATTCTTGATGGAAAAGATTTTTATCTTGATTTATTGTTTTTTCACCGAAAACTAAAACGACTTGTTGCAATTGAATTAAAACTTGATGATTTTAAACCTGCATATAAAGGACAAATGGAACTCTACCTTAAATGGCTCGATCGATATGACAGGCAGGAAGACGAGAACAGCCCTATTGGCTTGATATTATGTGCAGGAAAAAGTACCGAACAAATTGAATTACTCGAGTTACACAAAGATGGCATTATGGTTGCCGAGTATTGGACAGAATTACCACCTAAAAAAGAACTTGAAGCAAAGCTTCACAAAGCATTGATTGAAGCAAAAGAAATTTTAGAAAGAAAAAAATTACAATAATGAAATGAATTTTATTGGCAATAAAAATATTTTAAATATACAGAAGACCGCTTTCTTATGTAGTAGGTCAATTCTGCATCAGTAGTATTAAAGTGCTACGATGAGTAATCGAGTATAAAGAAAAGAGTGCTGTATTATCAAAGATATTCTTAGCCAGCAGGAAAAAGAAGATTTAAAAAATAAATTAAAAAATAAAATTAAGTTTTAAAATTTTTCAAATGCTGATATTGCAGTAATAAGTATACACAAAAGTTATGATGCAAATAATGAAATGGACACTTTATATTATTTTAATATTTTTTTTTCTTTCTTGTGACTCAAAGAAGTTTAAAACAAATTCTGTTTTGAGAGATACTTTAAAAAAAGATACGATTACAAAGTCTTACTCAAACAATCAAAATGAATACAGGTGGGACACTTTATATATTTCAACCGATTCTGACACCTACGTTATTGGAGATTCTTTTACTAAGAAAATTAGATGTGTCTCAACAAGATTTAGACCTGTAATTTCATTTGGAGACTTCCCTGTTGATACAATGTTCAAAGGATTGAAAGCTCCATTAGATTTAAAAAGTCATAAATTAGGTAAAATGTTTAGAACAGCAATAACTACAACCTATAATAAAGAGGGAGTTAATTTTGCAGGGCATTATTGCTTTGTTGAATGGGGTTGCGGTTCTGGGCGCCAAGAAAGTGTAGTAATTGATGTTAGGACAGGTAAAATTTACGATGGATTAAATTCTGGACGTAGTGGATACAGATTCAAAAAAGATAGCAAAATGATAATTATTAATTCGCCTGATGATAAAGACTACTATTTTGATGATGTATATGGAAAACCAAGAGTATATATTTTTGACGAAAATAGTAAACAGTTTAAAGAAAAAGAATAAACCTGCTGCAAAAAAGTGTTTGCCGTAAGTGAATTTAATATGCTCTTCATTATGCAAAAAAAATTCACATCAATTATTTTATTTTTTCTGACAATTTTATTTTACCAATGTAATGTCAGACAAAATAAAATTTCCGATGGTGATATTATCTTTCAGACTGACACATCTACATACAGCAAAGCAATTAGAGCTGCAACACATTCTCAATATTCACATTGCGGAATTATTTTCCAAGAGAATGGAAATTATTTTGTTTATGAAGCAATAGGTCATGTTAAAAAGACTTCATATAATAATTTTATAGCAAGAAATAAAGGACTTCATTATGTAATAAAAAGATTAAGGAATTCAGACAAAATATTAACTTCAGAGGTTTTGAATAAAATGCAAAATAAATTCAAAGCTTTTGAAGGGCTCGAATATGATGAAGGATATAACTGGTCTGATGATAGACTTTATTGCTCTGAATTGGTTTGGAAGATTTATTATTATTCAACTGGACTTGAAATAGGAAACACACAATATTTAAAAGAATTTGATTTAAGTAGTAAGCTCGTTATGGAAAAAGTTAAGGAAAGTTTTGGAGATTCAATTCCATACGAAGAGTTTTTTGTTTCACCAGAAGCAATTTTTCAATGCAAACTCTTATATACTGTTGATTCACTTTAAAAGGCTAGTGGCAGCTAAGAGCTCATTAGCATTCAGTATTAATATTATGAGAAAACATTTTAATATATTTATTTTAATTTTAGGCATAGGACTTCTTTCTTGTTCATCATGTATTGATAAAAGAAAAGACAATGCTACTGATTCATTCAAACAATTATTAAAGAAATTTAAAATTCTTAAATTACCATTACAAATAAGAGAAGGGGAAATTGAAACCAATGGTCTTGCTTTTAGTTGTGACAAAAACTCCAAAAGCGATACTTCTTTTATAAAATTTTATTGTATGTATTATGGCATGCTCCCCGATACTAATAATTTCTATGCATTAATAGTTTTAAATCCCGCAGATATTATTTTACCTACTCTGATAACATTTGACAAGACAGGAAAAAAAATAAACGAAGAAATATTATGTGTAAGTGGGTGTGGCGGCGGTGGACCAGGATTAGACTGTAATCCTCAGACTACAATAATAGAAAATGATTTGACAATTTATTGTGTAGATACTATTCGTACAGTTGAATTTGACAGAAAAGGAAATCCAATTGAAAGCACACGAAAATATTATTGTGAGTATAAGAATGGGAAATTAAATAGTAACGGAAAAATCACAATGACAACTGAACAAACAAAAGATTTAAAATAAATACTGTGAGTTTGTGTCTATTCACTACAATTACAAACGACATTTAACACCAAGTTTGATAATATGAATAAAAATACTGTTTTAAGATTACTGACTTTATTTTCGTTATATTTAATTGCAGGAAAATGCGCTTCACAGGACAGCACTGCATTCTACAGACGCTCTAGTATATATTTTGAGATTGGAGGAAATGCATGTAGTTATTCCATTAATTATGAATGGATACTCACTCATAATATCCAAAATAATTTCTCGGCAAGAGGTGGAATAAATTATCTTGCTGGATATATGGGCTGTATTATTATGACAAATTATTTTTGGGGAAAGAAACATAATTTATTTGAGCTAGGTGCCGGGCTTTATAGACATTGGAATAAAAATGACTTAGATAATACTTTTACAATGACAGTTGGGTATAGATATCAAAAAAATGGATTACTATTTAAGTTAGGGTTCACCCCATTATTTGATGTAGCTTTTGACAGAAAGCAATTTATTAAGCCTATGATCGGGCTTGGTCTTGGTTATGCTTTAAAAACCAAGAGAATAATTCAGAACGACTGATGCCTGTTGACATTCATACAGATTTGCTAGTTTAGTTTGAATGTAATAAATTTGAAATGATAATTAAATTTACACAACATAATTTTATTTAAAGAATACGTTGCAATAAAAAAACCGTTATAAACATTATCTTAAATTTATACATGAATAAAAAAATTGCTTTCATTTTTTCTTCAATAATATTCATGGTATTGTTATCATCATGTTCAATGATGTTTCAAAGAGCTTATATAGCTTCAGCGCCCAATATCAATTATTTTGAAAAAGAAAATGAAAAAAATCTAAAGCTTACATTATTCTTAAATCATTACGAAGCACAATCAAATTTTGCACTTTCAAAAAACATAGGATTGTATACAGGTATTAATGGTGGTTTTAGAAAACAAATTGGTTGTGAAATTGCAGGAATTTATTATAAGAAATTAAACGATAAAAATTATTTCGAAACGCAGGCTGGCTATGGTTACTTCAGCAACACATCCACAATAACTGATTTACCATGGGATATGGGAGCAATGATAGAACATGGGACATGGTATAGCATGAAAAGCAATACGATTTATCATAAGTTTTTTATCCAACCTACATACATCTATAACCTGAATAGTGTGAATTATGGTTTTGCTATTAAACTTAGCGCAAATTATTTCGACAAATATTATTACTATCATTGCTTTAGCGAAAACCCCGAGGATAATTTCATTACATACGACACATACAGCACTGGCGACTTTCAACATAAATGGAGTTTTGCTTGCGAACCTTCTTACAGGGTTCAATATAACAGCAAACTTTATTTACAATTATCAGGAATTATCATAAGTAATTTTGGCAATTCACAATTAATTCATGGTCGATTTGATCATTCACAATTAACAGATGAAAAAGTAATCGGAATATCGAGAAACCCACAGCATCTGTATTTCCTATTCACTATTGGATATGAAATAAAATTTGGAAAGAAAAAATAAAAACAAATCACATAAAATGAGTAATAAGTGTAAAAACATTGTTATAAACATAACAACATCGTAATTTGAAAAGCATTTAAAAAGCTGCATTGATAGTATAGATTTAATATCTTTGACCAATTCTTAAATAATACTCATATGCCAACACCAAGCGAAGAAAGCTACAGGTTCCTGATCGAAAACGAATGGCGCGATATTCATCATTCCCGCATACAGGAATGGTCGGCATTAGGATTAATTGCTGCCGCACATGCTGGATTATTCGCTTTTGTTGATAAAATAAAAAGCGAACCCGCTACTTATCTTTATCATATTAATCTAATTTATGTTTGCAGTATTATTGATATCTCATTTGCATTATTAGGATTAATAATTGTTTGCCGTCACCGTAGATTAATGTGGCTAAAATTAAATTGGATATTCGACGCAAATGATAAACTTGGTTTAATAAAAAAAAGTGCTAATCCTAATGGTATTATTCCTGAAAATTACTGGAAGCAAAAATATCGTGATTCTTATCTTGAATTTTTGAATAAGCCAAAAGTTAACTGGAATAAATTAAAAATGCCACGACCTTTTTCAACAAGCGGGTTAATGGCAATGTTATATATAATCCTTGGTATTATTGATGTTTTTATATTATTTTCCGCGTAGATATTTTATAATTTTACTAACTTTTAACAACTTGAACCTGAATAAAAAATTATTATTTACACCATATATATTGTTAATATAAAAAAAAAATTAATTTTGCAGTCTCAAAATAAAATTTAAAATGGCAAAATCAGATAAAGAATCAGTAGGCGACAAGAATATTTCTGCAGTTGAGGAAGCGCTTAGTAAAACCGAAAAATATATTGAGAAGAATCAGAAAATCATAATGTACGTCATTGGGGCTATTGTAGTAGTAGTTGGCGGATATATGCTTTTCAAGAAATTCTATCTTGAACCAAAAGAGGAAGAAGCACAAAAACAAATGTTCTGGGCAGAACGTTATTTTGAAAAAGATTCACTCGACCTGGCTCTCAATGGCGATGGAAACAATATCGGGTTCCTTGAAGTTATTGATGAATACGGAATGACCAAAGCTTCAAATCTTGCACATTATTATGCAGGAATGTGTTTGTTAAAAAAAGGTCAATATGAAGAAGCAATTGATCAGCTTGAAGATTTTGATTCCGACGACCAGTTAGTTGCACCTATGGCTACCGGAGCTATTGGCGATGCATATATGGAACTCGGCGATAATGATAAAGCATTAAAGCAATACATGGAAGCTGCCGATATGAACAATAATCAATTCAGTACCCCATTCTTTTTAATGAAAGCAGGATGGACATATGAAGTTATGGGCAACTATGACGAAGCACTAAAATTATACGAGCGTATTCGTACTGATTATTACAAAAGCGTTGAATGGCGCGAAATTGATAAATATATAACAAGAGCCAAAGCTCTTAGTTCTTCTAAAGAATAATTTTACTTTTACCTGTATTAAAAATAGCAGAAATGAAAATTTCTGCTATTTTTGTTTTCAATCATTGATAAATACAAATAGGATTATGTCATCAAAACTAAAAAACCTTTCACCCTTTAAACAGGGAAATATGCCTTCAGCTTCAAAAATGTCGTTTGGGATAGTTGTTTCCGAATGGAATGAAGAAATCACAGGGAAGCTGTATAAAGGCGCTTATAATACATTAATTAAATATGGTGTAAAAAAAACCAACATTATAAAAATTAATGTACCCGGAAGCTTTGAACTACCTTCAGGCGCCCAGTTCATTTTGGAAAATACAAAAGCAGATGCTGTTATTTGCCTGGGTTGCGTTATTCAGGGCGAAACACGTCATTTTGAATTCATATGTAATGCTGTTGCAAATGGAATTTCAAGTGTGGGAATTCTTTATAAAAAACCGGTAATTTTCGGAGTACTGACAACAAACAATCAGCAACAGGCAAAAGACCGCTCTGGCGGAAAACATGGAAACAAAGGCGATGAAGCAGCTTATACGGTAATTAAAATGGTGGCTCTACAAAAAGGGTTATCTGGAAATAAAAAGGGAAAAGGTATAAAGGTATAAAGGTATATGGTATATGGTATATGGTATATGGTATATGGTATATGGTATATGGAAAGTGGAATATGGAAAATTAAAATATCGAATTAAATCTTTATAAACTTATACCCTATACCCCTATACCTCTATACCCCTATACCCATGTTCAAAATAAACTTTAATGAAAAAAAATTTAAATATCGTTTACATGGGCACGCCCGAATTCGCAGTTGCCCCACTTAAACTTTTACTGGAAAACGGTTTTAACATTTCTGCTGTGATCACCGCACCCGACAAGCCTTGCGGGCGAGGATTAAAAGTTGCACACTCTCCTGTTTATTTGTTTGCAAAAGAAAAAGGATTAAAAATTCTGCAACCGGTAAAATTGAAAGATGAAAATTTTATTAATGAACTTTCGGAAATTAATCCCGATTTACAAATTGTGGTTGCATTCCGTATGCTTCCCGAAGCCATCTGGAAACTCCCTAAAATAGGAACTTTCAACCTTCATGCTTCACTGCTTCCGCAATATCGTGGCGCTGCTCCAATCAACAGGGCTATCATGAATGGAGAAACCAAAACCGGAGTTACTACTTTTTTCATCAATGAAAATATTGACACGGGAAATATTTTATTACAACAGGAAACACCCATAAATCCTGATGAAACAGCAGGTGAACTTCATGATAAATTAATGAATATCGGTTCGGATCTTGTTTTAAAAACTGTTCAAATGATAGAAAATGGAAATATTAAAACCATTCCTCAAAACAAATTTGTAACAGAAAATATTGTTTTAAATAATGCTCCTAAAATTTTTTCCAACGATTGTAAAATAAACTGGAATGCGGGAATCGACAGTGTTTTCAACCACATCCGCGGTCTAAGTCCTTACCCTGCCGCACACACCGAATTAATTTCACCTGAAGGCACTCCCTATTATATTAAGGTATTCCGCTGTACCAAACGAAAAGAAACACATAATTATAAAACAGGAAAAATACTGACCGACCGCCGAACTCAGATAAACGTTGCTGTTCCTGGTGGTTTCATAAATCTTGTGGAAATTCAATTGCATTCAAAGAAAAAAATGACCATTCCCCAGTTTTTATGCGGATTTCCAATAGATGACAACTGGAGCGTAAACCTTATTTAACTTCAAATAAGCTGTTTTTACTAAGTAATTCAGGCATTTTCATCGAGAGTTGTTAACAAAAACGCCAATTTATTAACAAAATCGCACTTTTTAGAAGTGAAGTGCTTGCGGATTCGCTGATTATACCTATATTTGCGCTGTAATTAAAAAACCAATTAATTAACCTAAAACAAAAAGGTATGAACAAAGCACAATTAATTGAAGCAATGGCTTCAGAAGCAAAAATCACTAAAGCTGCTGCAAAATCAGCATTAGATGCATTCGTATCATCTACTACAAAAGCTCTTAAAAAAGGTGAAAGAGTTGCATTAGTAGGTTTCGGAACTTTCTCAATAGCTAAAAGAGCTGCTAGAAAAGGACGCAATCCTCAGACTGGTAAAGAAATTAAAATTGCTGCTAAGAAAGTTGCAAAATTCAAAGCTGGTGCTGAATTAGCTGCTAAAGTAAAATAATTTTTGCTTTGCTAATCTTCTAAAAAGTCTCCCGCCCGGGAGACTTTTTTTTTATTTTACATTTTGTACTTTTGTGTACTATAAATAATTTTAACACTTTATTACATGAATGATTTCAATCCAAATGATATTGGAAATATCAACAATAATATTTTCGGGCTTCCTTACGATACAAACTCTGCAAATATAGTATTTGTGCCCGTTCCATGGGATGTTACCGTTTCATATAACGATGGCACAGCTCATGCTCCCGAAGCCATATTCAACGCATCTTTCCAGGTTGACTTATTTGACCCGATAAAAAAAGATGCCTGGAAAACAGGGTATGCGATGACTAATATTCCAAAAGAAATTATTTCAAAAAATAAAAAACTAAAACAATTATCATCATCCATTATTGAATCGCTTGCATCAGGCGAAAACATTAGCACTTCAGTCATTCAGAAAAAACTAAACATTGTAAATCAGGGTTGCTCCGAATTGAATGAATGGGTTGCAAAAGAAACAAAAAAATATATCAGCAAGAACAAACTTGTTGGTATTATTGGCGGAGATCATAGTTCGCCTTTAGGTTTTATAAAATCACTTTCAGGTAAACATAGCGATTTCGGAATTTTACAAATCGACGCTCATGCCGACCTTCGTGATGCATATGAAGGATTTACTTATTCTCATGCATCAATAATGTTTAATGCTTTAAAAATACCACAGGTAAAAAAACTGGTACAGCTTGGCATCCGCGATTATTGCGAAGATGAACACAACCTGATTCAAAAGAATAAAAAAAGAATTAAAACTTTTTTCGACAGGGATATAAACGGGAAAAAATTCAAAGGCATAAGCTGGGAAAAAATCTGCAAAGAAATCATCAGCGAACTTCCCGATAAAATTTACATCAGTTTTGATATTGACGGGTTAGACCCAAAACTTTGTCCGTGCACCGGAACACCTGTCCCCGGCGGCTTCGACATACATGAGATTTTTTATCTTTTCGAAATGTTAGTTTCATCAAAGAAAAAAATAATAGGTTTCGATTTATGCGAAACAGGAATCAGCAAAAATGAATGGGATGCAAATGTTGCAGCAAGGGTTTTATTCAAACTTGCCAACATCATGTCAAAATCAAATAATTTATAATGACCGGTAAACTTACATATGAACAAAAAACAGGGTTATACGATTTCCTGGCTGGTTTTATTACCGATAACCGCAAGCAACGCTTTGATGAGATAGCAGCATTCCGCACCCGGCATTTAACTGTTGTCCTTGAAGATATTTACCAGTCGCATAATGCAAGCGCTGTGCTGCGTTCATGTGATTGCTTCGGCATACAGGATGTTCATATCATTGAAAATGCAAATACATATAATGTGAATCCTGATGTTGCATTGGGTTCTTCAAAATGGTTATCCCTTTTCAAATACAATCAAAAAGAAAATAATACTACAGATTGCATTTCCTATTTAAAAAAGAAAGGTTATACTGTTCTTGCAGCTTTGCCCCACAATAATGATAGTTTGATTGATAACGTTGATATATCAAAGAAGACAGCTATAATGTTCGGAACGGAAAAGAATGGACTTACTGAAGAGGCAATTAATTCAGCTGATGGTTTTGTTAAAATCCCTATGTATGGATTTACTGAAAGTTTTAATATTTCAGTATCTGTTGCTATTGCTTTATATTCTTTATCACAACGTTTACGAAACAGTAATATACACTGGCAACTGGACAAAAATGAAATAATCGATATGAAAATAGAATGGGTTAAAAATACAATACAGGATGCAATTTCATTAGAAAAAAAATATGTTGAAAAAATTATAAATTCAAAATGAAAATATTTTTTCAGAAAATTTTTATATTTGTAATACTTAACCTTAAATAATAAATTATATGGGAAAAGGAGACAAAAAATCAAAAAGAGGTAAAATATCAATGGGCAGTTATGGTATAACCCGCCAAAAGAAAAGAAAAGGAACATACCCTGCTAAACCGGTTAATACGGCAAAAAGCGAAAAAAAGATTACAGAAGTTATTTCTGAATCTGATACTAAAAAAACCGCTGTAAAAAAAGCCCCGGTTAAAAAAGCGAAAAAAGAAACTGAAACGACAACGGAATAAATAAACCAAAAGAGTTGAAAAGGTAGTGAGAAGTTATAAAACGCTTTTCACTATTTTTTTATATACCTCTCCCCTTTCTTCAAAATTTCTAAAACTGTCATAACTCGAAGCGGCAGGTGAAAGCAGACAAATTCCATCTTTTACTGTCTTTTGCTTTGCAACAGTTACAGCATCTTCAAGCGAATCGGCAATAATTAAATTTTTATTGGGTTTTTTCTTTGAAATCATCTGATACATTCTTTCACCGGCTTTTCCCATAAAAATAATATTTTTCACTGATGATTTTATCAAATAATCTACAAGATATGAATAGTCAACACCCCTGTCATAACCTCCAAGAATAACGGTATTCACATCTTCAAGCGTTTTAATGGCTTCAATGGTTGCTTCAGGAATCGTTGCAATGGAATCGTTATAATAATCGATCCTGTTAAAATTACCTACGTATTCAATACGATGCTCCAGACCCTTAAAGAAATTCACACCTTCAATAATATTGTTATCAGGAATACCATATAGTTTACAGGCGCAAATAGCGGCCATAATGTTAAGCAGGTTGTGGCTGCCTTTCAGTTTTCGTTCCTGGTAAATATCATAAATCGGGTATGCATCACCGTCTTCGCTGAAAAATATACTTCCATCAAGAACATAACAACCAAAGTTGCATTTATTTTTTAAGGAAAAAGTATAACAGTTATCAGCATATTCCTGCGATTTTATAAACTCTCTCGATGCTTTATCATCGGCATCATAAATAAAATAATCATAAGCTTCCTGGAATCTGAAAATGTTAAATTTTGCCTGCTTATAATCTTCGAAGCTTTTATAATAATCAAGGTGTTCCTGGAAAATACTCAGCAATATTGAAATATGCGGGGCTTTATGAATGTACTCCAGTTGATGCGATGACAATTCATAAACAATACATGTTGTTGAACGAATCTGTTCAAAAACATTAAAGGGAGGCACACCAATATTCCCAACTAATAGCACATCATCAGTATATAATTTCATGATGTGATAAATTAATGATGAAGTTGTGCTTTTTCCTTTAGTTCCTGTAATTCCAATAATTTGACGATGATAACATTCCAGAAAAATATCCGTTTGTGAAGTAATTGTGTTCTTATCAAATTTAAAATTAACATGATTCAGCGAAACACCCGGGGTTTTAAAAATCAAATCATATTCCAGTATTGCTTCAAGATACCTGTCGCCTGAGTAAAATTTTATCTTTTCATTTTTTATACTTTCAAAAGCATTTGCATTTTTATCGGCTATCGCCAACTTCACATTAGGAAAATATTTTTTAAAAAAACAATATGTCGATTCCCCTTCCCTGCCGTAACCGAGAATTAATATTTTTTTTCCTTTAATTTTTTCTTTTATCAAATCAATCATAAAGATGCTTTTTTAAACTGTTTTCAAAACTTGTTTTTAAAAAATGTTCAGCATTAAATTGTTTCAAGAATACAGAAGTGTCAAAGGTTTTATATTTATTATACTCATTGCTTTCTTTATAATGTTTAAGCAATTTAGGAAGTTTATCATTAAGCTTCTCAATAATCATTACCAGGGCCACATTTACATCATCAATAGTTCCAACACATTCAAATGGCTTCGTTTCTTCAGCGCCATATAATTGTTTAAATATATAAATTAATTTTTCATCATCAAGAATATTCTTTCCAAATATATTTATTATTTCATCAGAACTGATAAAAGGAGAAAGAATTATTGCCGTGAACAAGCATTTAGGACATATACCACACCAGCTATCGGTTTTGCTTCCGGCATTACAACTTCTAAAAACCTTGAAATATTTCGGGGATTTAGAAAATAATTTTGCAATCTGCAATTCATTAATTGGTCGTAAAAAACTAAAATAATTAAAATCTTCCGAAATATATTTCTTTACATAATCCCTGAAATCTTTTTCAAAAGCAAACGATTTTGAATATTGATGATTAACATCCGAACCACTTACGGTTGATTCATTAGCGCTCGATTCATTCGATAATAAAATATTTTTATTTCCGGTTATAGCAGAAGTATAAAGCGAAACAAAAGCCAGCAATGCAGAAAAAGGAGTATGACCATTCAGAAAACCTTCATCATTCATTTTAAGCAAAAGCGGATCAATGGTTCGGTTTACCTCGATGACCTTATCCATAGAATAGCCGGCAGTTTCAGCAACATCAACACATGCTTTACGCGGGTTTAAGATAAGCAATAAATTTTTATCTTTCGACTCTGTATTCAATTCAATAGTTACTACAGAATCCTTACCTCCGCCAACAGGGATGATGTTGGCATCATCCAGCGAAAAATTTTTTTTTGCAGCTACATCTTCCGACTCGGAAATAATTTTCATAAAATCTTCCTGCGTATCATGAATTGAATTCAGATAAAAAAACTCACCCAGTCCTTTATAATAAATATTTTTCCACCATTCAATCTGTTCCCTGCTCAGCAAAAAAGGTTTAACAATAACTTCCTTAGGACACGCGGTTTTCCAATAACTTATAAGTTCTATCATCCCTATATTGAAAACAATATTATCCAGATCTTTTTCAGAAAAATCATTAATTTTATAAAAAGATTTTAACGGGATAGTATAAGAAGGACGGAAATTATATATGTTATCGAGATTAAAATTAAATGCTATTTCAACGGAATGGGACAATATCCTGTGTTCAAAACTTTCGAATGAAAATCGTTTAAACTGTTTTCTGAATTTTTGATATTTATAAAAGTTATCTGATTTCCCCATTTATAAAACGATAAATAAAATTGAATATTTTTTTTAATCTTTGTTTCAAATATACAAAATTGTTTATTTAAAAATTAGGTTTCATTTAAACTTTTTAGTATTTTTATGTAAATTATGAATCCAGCTAATATAAAACCGGCACAAGGCACCTTATTAATATCGGAGCCTTTTTTAAAAGATTTTTATTTCAGAAGATCTGTAGTTCTGCTTGCAGAACATGATGAAAATGGTTCTTTTGGACTGATTATAAACAAACCACTTGAAATAAAACTAAATGAGGTAATAGTTGATTTTCCTGAATTTGATGCGGATGTATATCTTGGCGGGCCTGTAAAAACTGATAGTTTATTTGTACTACATACTATCGGAAATAAAATACCTAACAGTTTGAAAATAATTGAAGGCCTTTACTGGGGCGGTGATATCAACACTATTAAAAAATTAGTAGAAGAAAAAAAGATAAACAAAAAACAAATTCGTTTTTTTATTGGTTATTCAGGTTGGGATCCAGACCAGCTTAACAATGAACTAAAAGAAAATTCCTGGGTAATTAAAAAACTAAAATCAGAAAAAATTTTAAAAGAGCCTCCTGCAGAAATGTGGAAAAACCTGATTATTTCTTTAGGCGATGAGTATTCAACATGGCTCAATTATCCACTCGACCCAATGATGAATTAATAATTTATTTTTTCTGTAATATTTTTGCATTAACCGGAACATCCTGTGTTATCCACATATTCCCACCTATTACGGAACCTTTTCCAATAGTAACTCTTCCCAGTATTGTTGAATTAGAATAAATAATCACATCATCTTCTACTATCGGATGTCGTGCAATTCCTTTGATAGGCTTGCCATTTTCATCTAACGGAAAACTTTTCGCTCCAAGTGTTACACCTTGATAAAGTCTTACATTTTTACCAATTATAGTTGTTTCACCAATTACAACACCGGTTCCATGATCAATAAAAAAGTATTCATTAATATCAGCACCCGGATGAATATCTATTCCTGTTAATGAATGAGACATCTCTGTTATAATCCTGGGGATCAAAGGAACATTCAATTTAAAAAGCTCATGTGCAATACGGTAATAAGTTAAAGCAATAATACTGGGATAACAAAAAATTGCTTCCCCATAACTTTTAGCTGCAGGATCACCATTGTATGCCGCTACCACATCGGTAGCTAACAATTGTTTTATATGCGGAAGCTTTTTAAGGAATTGTGTTGACAACTCTTTTGCTTGTTTATCACAGTCGGTGCAATACCTTTTTCCATCAGTGCAATCAAAGCATAATCCTCTTTTTATTTGTTCAGTAAGTATCCTGTTTATTATATCAAGGTTTGCTCCTATGTAATAGCTCATTGTTTCTGCCTCCACTTCTGAATGCCCAAAATAACCGGGAAACAATACTCTTTTCATGTTTAACATTAAAGTGTTCAAGCTTTCGATAGAAGGCATGGATGCATCGTGAACAGAGCGATGCTGAAGAAAATTATATTTTTCAGAATTCAGTTGGAACACAACTTCATCAATAATATTTTTATAATTATTTTTTTCTGTCATAAAATTTATAAAAAAAGTGATGTACTTAAATATCTTTCGGCTGTATCGCAAACCATAAAAACCACTATCTTACCTTTATTTTCAATCCTTCCGGCAACCTGCAAAGCAGCATAAGCATTTGCACCTGATGATATACCGCAAAGTATTCCTTCTTCTTTTATCAGCATTTGTGCAGTTTTAATGGCTTCGTCATCACTAACGGAAACTATTTCATCAATAATTTCTGTATTTAAAATTTCAGGAATAAACCCTGCACCTATTCCCTGTATAGCATGACGTCCGGCTTTTCCACCCGAAATTACAGGAGATGATAAAGGTTCAACTGCAATAATTTTTATACCTGGTTTTCTTTTTTTTATTACTTCTGCTACACCAGTAATGGTTCCACCTGTGCCAACACCAGAAACAAAAATATCAATTTTACCATCAGTGTCGTTCCATATTTCTTTAGCAGTGGTAATCCTGTGAATTTCGGGATTGGCTTTGCTGCTGAATTGCATCGGCATAAAACTATTTTCATTTCCAGATACAATTTCTTTTGCTATCTCAACAGCACCATTCATGCCCTTTTCAGAAGGCGTCAACACCAATTCTGCGCCAAAACCTTTAAATAATTTTCTTCGTTCTTCACTCATACTTTCAGGCATGGTAAGTATCAGCTTATACCCTTTTACTGCACAAACCATAGCAAGCCCAATACCGGTATTACCACTGGTAGGCTCAACTATTACGGTGTTTTTATTTATCAATCCTTTTTGCTCTGCATCAGTTATCATGGCATTTGCGATCCTGTCTTTCACTGATGAAGAAGGATTATAAAATTCGAGCTTAGCAAATATTTCAGCAACGCATCCTTCGGAAATCTTATTCACCTTTACCAATGGTGTATTTCCAATTAATTCCAATATATTTTTTGCTGCTTTCAAAAGTAAATTTATATTTCCATCAAAAGTTTATTCGAAGAGCTTTGTGCTATAGTTTCTGTAAAAGTTTTCATTGATTCACTAATATCTTTTAAAGCCTGGGACGAATGAATCTTGACATCCACCTCGCAATGTTCATCAAGCTTTTCAACTACGTATTGAATAGTCATCTTGTGAATATCAGTAGCCGGTTGGTATGCAGTTTCTTTTTCATTTTGTGTTTTTAATTCCGACAAAATTCCGCATCCGACCAAATCGTATAATATGCGACGAATAACTCTTACAGGTACTGCCAGGTGTTGCGACAATTCAGCATCAGTAAGAGGTTTTAATCCTTTAGCAAAATTTTTTATCAAATGATGTGTGATTAGAAGAGATAACAACCTCTTGTTATATCCACTAATTTGAGAAATATCGATATCATATTGAAATTTATGAACGTTTTGATGAGCATACGAAATTTCAACACCTAACAATAATGAAATCCAGCTTACCCTCAACCAAACAAATAAAAGTGGCAATGCAGCAAAACTTCCATATACCGCGTTAATATCTATCAGTTCCAATTGCAGAACAATGTATCCCATTTGTGCAAGCTGATAAATGGTTCCGGCAATTACACCTCCATATAAAGCAGAAGTAAACTTAACTTTTGTATTAGGAATCACCATGTAAAGCATTGTGAATAAAAACCACGCTATGAAAAATGGTGTCCAGTTTAACAGGAATGAAATAAAAGGCCCCACGTATCCAATAATAGCGTATTCATTCGACATGCTATTTACTGTTGATGAAACAAAAACAGTAGCGCTGCTTGATAAAATAATGAGGATAGGAGCAATTAACATAATGGCAAAATAATCGCTGAACTTACGGATAAAACTACGAGATTCTTTTTGTTCCCATATTTCATTGAACGATTCTTCCATCTCGCCAAACATTTCCATAACAGACCATATCAAAATGATTAATCCAATTCCGGCAATCAATCCTCCCTGGGTCTCTTCTATTAATTTATTTGCAAAGCCCAGAACAGTTTCAATAATTTCTTTTTCACCGGTAAAATTCTTGGTGATCTGCTCTTCAAGCATCTGCTCAAATCCAAATCCTTTTGCAATTGCAAATGCCATAGCGAAAATAGGCACTATTGACATTAGTGCATAATAAGTCAGAGCCGACGCCCTTAACGGGCACTCATCTTCTTTAAACCCTCTGAATGCAATAACTATAATCCGAAGTTGTTTTAATAAAAACGATTTCGCCTTAGGCAAATCTTCAAGCCTGATGTGCCAGATATCATGAGTGAGAAAATGATATATCCAAACAATATATTTTTTAAGCCTTTTCATATTTTTTTACAAATTTTCAGGCAATATAATTTCATTATACGCAAAGTATAGCGAATAGTTATATATTTAAAACAGGTTTATTGGCGTATCTGCCAAACTGTATCAATTACAGTTCCGTCAACCCATTTAACTACAGCAACAGGATTATCGGTATACTCTGCTTTATCAGGTTTTCCGCAAATTTCCTCTGCTTCTTCTTTAAGTTGTTTGATTGTTTTAATAGGCAATGAAGAACCTTTTAACTTTTGTATTAAATCTTTTCTTAATGGATTGATAGCAATACCTCGTTCTGTAACGATTACATCAATTAATTCACCGGGACCGCATATTGTTGTTACTTCATCACGAATAACCGGAATACGATCACGGAATAAAGGAATAGGAAGTATTGTACATTTTGAGAATATACAATTCTGCCAACCACCTATACCATGCAATAGTACACCATCAGAATGTGTAACAACATTTGCATTATAATTAAGGTCTACTTCTGTAGCGCCTAAAATTACAACATCAACCATAGAAGCAAAGTTTCCTTTTCCATGATAATTATAGCTGGTGAATGGACTTGTATTTAAATGATTCCGGTTTTCACGCATAGATCGAACACCTTCAAGGTCGAAAGTCTGACCATCAAGAATGTAATCCACTAAACCATCTTCAAGCATTTTTACCAGGTATTTATTGCTGCCTCCACGTGCAAAGCGGGCTTTCATGCCACGTTCACGTAAAATATCGGCGAAATAAATTCCTATCGAAAGTGCAGTTCCACCTGCTCCTGCCTGGAATGAAAAACCATTTTGAATAATTCCTGCTTCATCACAAAACTTAGCAGTCATTTCAGCAAGCAGAAGCCTATCCGGGCTTTTAGTAATTTCAGTAGTTCCTGAAACTATTTTTTCGTGAATACCTACTTTGTCAACCTGTACAACATAATCCACGTAGTTACCATGAATTTGCCATGGTATGCAAGGAAAAGGAACAAGATTATCGGTTACCACTATAACCTTATTGGCATATTGCGAATCTGCTAAAGCAAACCCAAGAAGTCCGCATGCAGCAGGTCCCCGGTCGCCGGTAGCATTGCCAAAATAATCTGCTGTTGGTGCAGCAATCACGGTAATATCAATAACCACTTCACCATCCTGTATTGATTGATAACGACCGCCATGCGAACGAAGAATTCCCATCCCTTTCATTTTTCCGGCAGAAGTAAAACGTCCTAATGCACCGTTCATACTTCCCTCGATATGATGAATCACACCATTTTCCAAATATTTAATAAGTGGAGAATGACATTCAAATGAAGCAGAAGGAACCCAGGTAAGGTTTTTAATTCCCATCTCGGCAGCTATATCGAAAATTTGTTCTGCAATCACATCGCCATTCCTGAAATGATGATGTGTTGATATGACCATACCATCTTTCAACCCGGCTTTTTTTAATGCATCTTTTAAAGTTGGCACCAATTTGTTTCCATCAGCAGGATAATTAGCACAACTGGCAATAAGTGGTGCATATTTATGACCCGTAGGAATATATTTACCAACTCCCATGTATGGGATTTGAGGCTTTCCATTTACTTCGGTAGGAACAAGGCGTCCTATAGCATTTTTTACAAATTTTGCAGCCATATTATACTTCCCTCCAGTTTGATTTTAGTTTACCTAATTTAACAGCAATATTTATTGTACGTTGAGCTCTTTTCACAACTGGTGGATCGATCATTTTTGTTCCGAGAGAAACAACACCTAATCCTTTTTCTCCAGCTTCAATAAATGCATTTACAATTTTTTTAGCTTTTTCAATTTCTGAATCATCCGGACCAAAATTTTCCTGGATAACCCTTATTTGTCGAGGATGGATACAACCCATTCCATCAAAACCAAGAGCCTTCGATTTCAATACATTTTGTTTCAGTCCTTCCATATCAGCAACATCAGAGAACACCGAATCTATCGGTTGAATTCCTGCAGCACGACATGCATTCACGACCTGGCTACGTGCATAAAATGATTCGACACCTTCTGATGTACGTTTAGTGCCTAGATCTGCTGTATAATCTTCCAATCCAATAGCCATAGCAACTATATTTTCTGAAGAAGAAGCAATTTCAAATGCTTTTATAACGCCCAGGCAACTTTCAATAATTGGCATCAGCCAAACGTTTCCTTTAATTTTATTCTTCTTTTTGATATCTTCGATTTTTTTATTCACCTGTTGAATCTGCTCTGCACTCTCACATTTAGGAATAAGAAGGAGATTAACGTTATGTGGAATTAAAAATTCCAAATCATCCAACCCGCGAGGAACCTGGTTTATACGAACCATACGTTCCACACCATAAAAATCGACAGAACGTAATGCATTTCTTACAACAAATGATGCTTCAAACTTTTTATCAGGAGCAACAGCATCTTCAAGATCAAGAATGATTCCGTCAGGTTTATGAATGCCGGAATTTATCATCAGGTTTGGAGTATTTCCTGGTAAGTATAACCTGGAGAACCGGAATCTGTCTTTCTCTGTCTGATACTGATTTTGCTTAAGAACAGGTAATAAATATTCTTTATCAGAGTCCATTACTTGTTTTATTGCAGCTTCAAGTCTAGCAGCAATAACGAAATCAAGCGCACCTGAATCCTCTATAAGTATTTTTGCATTTTTTATTTCAAAAAATGAAAGGATATCGGTTGCTAATTTATGAATGCTTTTACCAAACATCACGTTAACCTTACTTTCTATTTTAAGGTCAACGCCACCTTTGGTTATTAGCTCAATGCTTACATGACAATCGGAACGTATTCCCTTTCCTTTATTGCCAACTAATGCAGTTTTTGTCAAAGTACCCTCCTTTTTGTATTTTATTAATTGTTAGGTTGACCTAAATGAATTCCACCATTTTTATCAATATGAAGATTTTGCTCTTCTTTGGTCTCTGGTTCTTTAGCTTTCTGAGTTGCCTTTTGCTGAACCGGTATCTTATTTTGCTTATGCAAACAACAAGAATCTGTCTTTATATTATTTATTGAATCAATAATATTTTGTTTTTCAATTTTTAAAATAGAATCAATAATTGCTTGCTCATTATTATTATCTTTTTCGCTTAAGTATTACAAGAAACTAAAAGCAGAAACGTTATAACTAATGTAAAGAAAGAATTACGCATAAAAATTATTTATTTGAATTCTTTGGTAAAAGTATAAAAAAAAAGAGTGCTTTTAGGCACTCTTTTTTTTTATTGAAGACGAAAATTACTTAGCTTTTTTTTCATCTTTCTTTTCATCTTTTTTCTTTAAAGTGTCAGCTTCAATTTTTGCAATTGAATCAGCTTTTAATGAATCAGCTACCTGGATAGCTTTTTCAGCTTGAGCAATTGAATCAGCTTTTAAAGAATCTTTTAATTTTTGTTCTTTTTCTTTGTCATTACCACCACCGCATGCAACGAAAGTTACAACACCAGCAGCAATAAATAATGCGAATACTTTTTTCATGTGTTTTTAAAATTTAGGTTAATTCAGTGGCAAAATTATTTATTATTTATTTCTTACAAAACAATTTTCGACTTTTTTTTTAACATTTTTTATGTATTTTTTATATATGCTTAATATAAAGCGACTTACATAATAAAAAAAATCAAGTATTTATCACTATTAACAGTTTAAAATAAATTTTGGTATGGTAATTTATGTTAAAATCAACAAATATATATTCATTTGATAAAAAAAAGGAGGATTGTTTAATCCTCCTTTTTTAATAAATTTTCATTTATTAATTAGTTTTCTTTGTAGTTCCACCAGGTCTGGTACCTTTAGGCTGAGCTGTTGTGCCTGAAGTTGTTGTTTTTGGAGCCTGTCCTTGTGGATGGTAACCTTGTTTAGGTTTAGGTTTATTCTTTTCAGCTTTCTGAATAGAATCTTGTCTTAAAGAATCCATTCTTCTCTGATCTGCTTCAACTCTTGCTAAAGAATCAGCTTCTCTTTTAGCTTTTTCAGCAGAATTTATTGAATCCTGTCTTTCTTTTTCTTTCTTTTCCTGATCCGCTTTGCTGGGACCACAAGCAACGAATGTAACCATTCCTGCTACTAATGCTAATGCAAATAATTTTTTCATATTTTTTGTTTTTTTGGTTAACCTGTGGGCAAAATTAATATTTATTTTAATATGACAAACTTTTTTTTTATTTAAAAAAAATTATATACTTTTGTCGCAAAATAAAGATGAATTCAAATTAACCTTATTATTAACTTAACACAAAATTATTATGAAAAAAATTCTTTTATCTGTAGCAGCGTTAGCATTTGTATTTGGTGTTACGCTAACTTCATGTACAAAAGATGATGTAACAGCTCCAGTTATTACGTTAACAGGTGCAGCAACTATTACCTTAGACCTTGGTGATACATATACCGATTTAGGAGCAACAGCAACTGATGCAGAAGATGGTGATTTAACTACAAGCATTGTTCCAACCAGTACAGTTAACACAAGCCAGGTTGGAATGTATACAGTAAAATATAATGTTACTGACGCTGCCGGTAATGCAGCTGATGAAGTAACAAGAACTGTATATGTAAGAGCTGACAAATTAGTTGGTACATATAATGTAAGTTGTGTTATTTCTTCAGGTCCTGGTGCTCCAGGTTGGGATGGTACAGTAACCGTTACTGCATCCAGCACAGATTATAACAAACTGGTTATTCATAATTTTGCCGGATGGGGTGATCCTGTAGTAGCAACTATTACTGTAAGTGGAGCTAATATAACAGTTCCTTCACAACACCCAACTGGCGTTCCATCTGGAAGTGAAGGAACAGCAGCAGGTACAACCGGAACATATAATGGAACTACTTTCAAGATTAATACTCTTAATTACACTTGGACATATGATACAGGTGGTATTGATGTATGTGCTGAAACTTGGACAAAATTATAATTCTATTTTTTAAAAAAAAAGAGATACATGAGTTCATGTATCTCTTTTTTTTTTACATTAGTATAATTATTGCAATTGCTTTTATTAAAAAAATCATGAAAACGTCAATTAGTATCATATTTATAATTCTATTCTCTCCTATATTTTTATTAGGACAATCAGATAGCACATTTAAATCATCTTTAAACGATTCTATATTAAATAAAATATATTCACACATTCCTAAGGGGTGGACTATTACAGAAAAGGGCAATCAAATTGTATTTCAACGCAACGACTCTATTTTCTCTTTAGAAGAATATCGTTTTGATACAAAATACATGACCGAAACAAAAGCTGAAAAAAATGAAAAAATAATAACAAACGGAAAAAAAATTGTTAGCAAACTTGTTTTAAGATATGAGACCCGTTGGAGCTATTCAAAAACCTTAACTACAAAAAATAATAATGCTTTATATAGCCAAAAATTACAAAAACTTCCTGAAAAATACAAAATAACTTCTCTTTATAATAAAAAATTAAGCACCAAACTTAATTCTGTATATACTGGTATAACCGATAAAGAAAAGGATGCAGTAAAAAAATACGAAAAAGAGCGTGTTGAAATATTATCAAAAATAATTACACTTCCGATGTATAATACTGAAAAATATAGTTTTTTTATTGTTTCAATGGAAGGGTATAATAATGATAATCATTATATAATCCCAGAAGCAGCATCATCTGAGTTTTTTAAAATATTAACACTGTTTTTTGAGTTTTCCGCAAATTAACCTTTCTTCTTTGTTATATGTTTTTTATCTTTGCTAAAAACATAATCAATATGAAAACATTACACGTGATCTTATCCGGTATTATAACTATTTCTTTATTCTTTATAATTTCGTGTAAAGATAAAAATGAAGATACCACTTCGCCTGTTATTACGGTGAATGGGAATAATCCGTATACTGTTAGGCAAGGCACCACATATTCCGATCCCGGCGCTACTGCCACTGATGACACCGATGGCGACATTACTTCAAAAATAGTTGTTATAAATAATGTAAATACTACCGATACGGGTTCGTACCAGGTTAAATATAATGTTGCCGACAATGCCGGTAATGCAGCCGAAGAAAAAGTAAGGACGGTAAAAGTGATTTTCATGTAAAAACTTTTTCCTTAAAACTTTAAAACGACACTTAACCGTGTCGTTTTCTTTTTAAAATATTCCTACCTTTGCTCATGATGAAAAGGTTACTCAAAGGCAGTTATTATAAGATTTTTTTCACCAGGATACTTTACGTATTTATTCTTTTTTCATTAACAAGAATATTGTTTTTCGTTTTCAATCATCAATATTTTCAAACAACTTTAGTTGAATTTTTAAAAATTTTATTTTACGGTCTTCTTTTCGACCTTTCAGCAATTATTGCATTCTATTCCATTTTTATATTCTTTAGCATTATTCCATTTCATTTAAAGCACTCCAAAGAATATCAAAAATTTTTACAATTCCTTTTCACTATTTCTACAGCAATTGTTTTAGCCGGAAATTTATTGGACTGCGAATATTTTAAATTCACACAATCGCGCACAATAGCCGATATTTTTAATGTTCTGGGATTGGGTTCCGATTTTACTTCACTCCTGCCCCAATATGTAAAAGATTTCTGGTACCTGTTCCTGGTATGGATTTTATTAATCATCTTAACATGGATTTTCTTTAGCAAAACAAAAATTATTGCAGATGAAATTTCAATAAAGAAAAAAATATTTTCCTTCTATCTAAAGGAAACTTTAATTTTTATTTTAATTTCAGGTATTAGTATTGTTGGATTCCGTGGGGGATTCCAGCTCCGCCCAATCAGTATCATGACCGCAGGGCAATATACTTCGACACAAAATGTAGCACTGGTATTAAATACTCCTTTTACAATTATAAAAACTATTGGAAAAACTGGTGTTAAGAATATCAAATATTTTGATGACAAAGAACTAAAAAATATATTTTCACCAATACATAATTATAAAAAAGATACGGCACAAAAAAAATTAAATGTTGTTATCATAATTCTCGAAAGTTTTTCAAAAGAATATATTGGTGCATTAAATAAAGAACTCGATAATGGTAAATATAAAGGGTATACTCCTTTTCTTGATTCACTGATAAATCACAGTCTTGTATTTACCAATGCTTTTGCAAATGGCAAACGTTCTATCGAAGGCGTTCCTTCTGTGCTTGCAAGTATTCCTTCGTTAATGAATGATGCTTTCATCACTTCGGTTTATTCCGGAAATAAATTTAACAGTATTGCCAGTTTGCTTAAAGGAGAAGGGTATACCTCTTCATTCTTTCATGGTGGCACAAATGGGACAATGGGATTTGATGCATTTATAAATTCTGCCGGTTTTGATAAATATTATGGACGGACAGAATATAATAATGAAAAAGATTTTGATGGCAAATGGGGTATTTGCGATGAAGAATTTCTGCAATATACTGCCACAACACTTGATCATTCATCGAAACCTTTTATAGCAGGAATATTTTCTCTTTCTTCTCATCACCCTTATAATATTCCGGTACGATATAAAAATAAATTCAAAGGCGGGAAATTACCAATTTTAAAAAGTATTCAATATACCGATTATGCTTTAAATAGATTTTTTAAAACGCTATCAGAAAAGTCATGGTTCGATAATACAATATTCGTTATTACTGCCGATCACACTTCGGAATCGCAATACCCGGAATACCAGACACGCTGTGGGATGTACCGAATCCCAATTATTTTTTACCGCCACAACAGTGATTTGAAAGGAGAATGCAAAACCATAACTCAACAGGTCGATATCATGCCTTCTGTTTTAGATTATCTTAACTTTGATAAAAATTTTATTTCATATGGTGAAAGTGTTTTCGACAGTACACATAAACATTATGCAATAAGTTATGTAAATGAAACATACCAGGTAGTAATGAACGATTATGTTTTAGTGTTCGACGGGAATCATGCTTTATCTCTTTATAATCATGCAAAAGATAAACTTCTTACAAATAATATCATCAACAAAAACTCTATTATAAAAAAAGAAATTGAACAACATGTTAAAGGAATAATTCAGGTGTATAACAGCAATTTGATTGAAAATAAAATGACCATAAAAGAACTGAAATGAGTGAACAAAAAAAGAAAATAATATTCATAATAAATCCCATTTCAGGCATTGGAAGGCAGGTATTGGTTGAAAGAGCTATTAAAAAATTTCTCGATCATTCCAGATTCACTTATGAAATAATAAAGACAGAATATGCTCATCATGCAATTGAAATATCGAGAAAAGCATCCCTGGAAAAAACAGATATAGTTGTAGCTGTTGGTGGTGATGGCTCTGCAAATGATGTAGCCTGCGGATTGGTGAATTCCGAAACCATCATGGGATTGATTCCTGTCGGCTCAGGCAATGGACTGGCGCATCATCTGAAGATCCCTTATTTATTAAAAAGATCCATTGGCATAATTAACAGGCAAAAAGTTTCAAGAATAGATACGGCAACTATTAATGACAAACTTTTTATAAGTATTGCCGGCCTTGGGTTCGACGCTTTAGTTGCCGAGGAATTTGCAAAAAGCAAACGACGCGGTTTCTTTTCGTACCTGATCAATGTAGTTGTTCAGTTTTTTAAATATAAACCTTTGCAATATAAAATCAGTTTTAATAATCAAAGTATTTCATGTTCCGCTTTATTAGTGAGTTTTGCCAATTCCGACCAGTTTGGTTACAATATTACCATTGCTCCCGATGCCAGGATCAATGATGGTTATATTGATTTATGTATTATTCATCCTGTTTCAGTTTTTAGTGCAGCATTTATGGCAAATAAACTTTTCCTGAAAAACATTAACAGATCAAAGCATGTGGAAATTCATAAAGTTAAAGAAGCACAAATTGAGGTTTCTGATAAGGTTTCCTGTCATATTGATGGCGACCCTGCTGAAAGAACAAATAATGTAAATATTAAAATTGCACCCAAATCACTTAATATAATCATACCGTAAATGCAAAAGAAAAAAAATATTTCCGGAGTTGTATATTCTACAAACCCAGATTTTCAATATAATTATCAAAATAGTGATGAACCCGAAACATTACCCCCGCAACAGCAGCAACTGCGTGTTTTCATTGAAACCAAACACCGCGGCGGAAAAACAGCTACGGTCGTAAAAGGTTTTATCGGTAAAAATGCTGACCTTGAAACATTGGGCAAACAAATAAAAATGAAATGTGGTACAGGCGGAAGCGTGAAAGATAATGAAATAATTATACAAGGGAATTTCAGGGAAAAAGTAACACAATATTTATTAGCCCAAGGATATAAAGCAAAAATAGCAGGAGGTTAAATGTAAATTATTTTGTATTTTTATAAAAACTAATATCTGAACAAATAACGAATAATAAATATGACGAATCGCATTAAAATTTTCAAAACAATTGTAATTTACATTTCTGTTTCGCTTATGCCTTTTATAAGCATCGCACAGGATGGGTGGACCGAAATAAAAAAGAATGATAATGTTTCTGCAAAAAAAATATTCCTGGAACAATTAAAAACCGACAGCACTAACCTGAAGGCGTTATATGGCATGATTTATATTTCTGAACTGGTACAGGATGACATTTCGTATAGCAAGTATATCAATTGCCTTATAAATAATCATAAGCAACCTGAACATTATTTATTATTCAACAACGAATATAATAATTATAAAAACAAACTTTCATTCCGTAACGATTCGCTGAAAACTGCCACTACCCTGTTGAATGTTGAAAAAGCATATTCATTGTTTAACGAAAGAAAATTTGCCGAAAGTAAAAAAGCTTTTTCAGAAATCACCGGAAACTACAATTGGAGCGTAATTGGACCTTTTCAAAGTATTTCGGGTTATGGATACGTGAAGGAATACGAAATTGAAAAAGACAATTTCGATACAACAAAATTATACGACAGTGGTAACGGAATCGATTATAAATGGGTAAAACGAAACCTGCGCAACGATGATGGAAAAATTGTTTTCACTGATAACCTTCCTGATGATTATAGTGAAACGGTATATTTTGCAAACACATTTATTAATGTACCCGAAACAGTAAAAGCTCAGCTTCGCATTGCCCGCAACACACCAATAAAAATATGGATAGACGGTTATCTTGTTTTTCAGAATGATAAAAATTCAAAATTCAAATGGGATAATGATATTGCCGAATTAACCTTAACTAAAGGCACACACAGGATTTTGGTAAAATGTGCTTCGCTTAATTATGATACTGATAATGGCAATTTTCTTGCTTATCATGATGCATCCGGTTTCTCATATTCATATAATGATTATTTCGATAGTTATTCCTCACTTTTTGGTTCATCATTTTCTGGCGACCCACAATTTGCATTGAGAATAACCGATGCAAACGGTACATTATTAAAAAATATTAATTCTGATTTTAATGCATCATATTCAGCATCGTCGTTCGATGTGAATACATACAATTATAAACTTACTGATATATTTAAAAACGCAATAGCTAAAAATCCCGATGAGCTGGCTAATTATTTTTTCCTGTGCAAAGCATCTATCAACTCAGTGGAATCAATAGAGAATGAAGAATTTTTTGTTAAACTTTACCGGAAGAATCCCGACATGGTTTTCTTTAAATACCTGGCAGCAAAGATCTACGCATTAAATAAAAAAGATGAGAAAGCATATCTTATCCTTAATGATATTGATGAAACCAAAACCCCAGTTTTTGCACTTTCATACGAGAGCCTGAATAAAATTGATCAGGATGCCGATGAAAAAGAATATGCAAAATTGTTATTCCATCTCGATTCTGTTTATCCTTTCAACTACTCTATAATCCAGGATGTGATTTCATATTACCAGAAAAAAGGAATGAACGATGAGAAAAAGAAATATGTTAAAGAAAAATCAATCGCGTATCCTTCATACAAAGAAGACCTGAAAGAATACCTTGAAGACGAGAACTACAAACCTGATGAATACAAACCTGAAACGGATCGCGACAGAAAAAAAGAAGCAAAAGAAGCTTTAAAAAGTTTGAAGAATAATTTTTATTCATGGGATTATGAAACATTGATCACCTATTATAAAAATAAGAATAAATATGATAAAGTTATAAACCTGTATAATGAAATCATATCCATTGAGCCTTATGTTTGTTCACACAGAACAGATAAAGCAAACTTCCTTTATACAAAAGAAAAATACGACGAAGCCCTTTCTAACTTGTTTACTGCCCTGGAAATGACTCCTTATTCCGAATCGATTCTTGAAACAATTGGCGATATATATTCCGATAAAAAAGAAAAAGAAAAAGCCATTGAATATTACGAAAGAGCGCTTTCATTAGAGCATTCCAATTATACCCGTGAAGATATAGAAGAGAAAGTGGAGAAGCTTACAGAGAAAGATAATATAAAAGAATATTTTACCACGAAAAGTTTTGATGATATTCTGAGCAAAAATGGATGGGAAGAAAAATACAAAGATGAAAAGTCGGTAGTACTTATGTACACTAAAGATGTATGCCTTGACAAAAAAAGGACCACTCATATTTACCAGAAATTAATGATCAAAATTCTTAGTGAAGATGGTGCTAGAAAATGGACAGAAAATAATTTCAGTTTTTTAGGGCAGCTGAACTATGTGAAAGTAATTAAGAAAAACGGGGCCGAGATTACTCCCGATATGAATTATGAATATGTCGTATTTAAAGATCTTGAACCCGGTGATATTATCAAGCTGGAAGGTACTTACAAAGGTTATCTTGAAAATGAATTCGACAACAGCATGTTCCTTCTCAATTACATTTCATTTGACGCTCCTGTTTATTATTCGAAAATAGAAGTGATACTCCCCGACAGCATTGAATTTAAATATGACTGTCATAAAGTTACCGATAATGTGATAAAGAAAAATGAAAACGGGTATACCTTTTATCGTTGGGAATTGAATAATATTCCAAAGTACGAAGAAGAAGCAGATGTTTATGACCGCATTGAACCGTACGCATATATCTGGGGCACCACAATTAAAAGCTGGAGTACCATTCCTGAATGGTACAAACAAAAAACATATAAAAAACTGGAAGCTACTTACGAGTTAAAAGAAGTTCTTGATACAATAATCAAAACCAATATGACTCCATTTGAAAAAGTGGAAGCTGTATACAATCATGTTACTCAAAATATTGATTATTCCTATGTCGACTTCCTGCAAAGCAATTATATTCCTAAACGTCCGGGACTGACATGCTCCGGCGGAATTGGCGATTGTAAAGATGTAGCCACGCTTATGATATCGATGTTACGCCAGCTGGGTATTGAATCATATTTCGTACTGGTAAAAACAAACAGGTATTTTCATAAATATATTATGCCCAGCATGCTGTTCGATCATGTTATTGTTGCTTACGTGATTGAAGGGAAGACATATTTTGCCGATCCCACATCAAACTATTATCCGTATTTCTGTCTTAACGAAAACGATGCCGATGCACATGCAATAATAATCCGCGATGGGGAATCAGATATTTTTAAATTAAATAATTATTATTCCGACCCTGTAAATAATATGCAGGAAATTAATATTGATGCTGATTTTAAAGAAGACAAATCAATTACTGTAAACGCTGATGTTAATACACAGGGCATAGAAGCCGGTTACCTTAGAGAAGTATTAAACCCCATGACCAATGAAGAACAGAAAAAATTCATTCCCGAATATTTTGGCGAACAACTTCTGGAAAATATGAAAATTGTAAGTTTTGATTTTGGTAATCTTAAAGATATTTCAAATCCTTTAAAATCAAATATTAAATTATCAGCCGAAAACTATGGTGAAAAAATTATGAGCATGCTGATTTTCCGCATTCCTTTTGTAAAAACTATTCTTTCCAGCACTGCTCTTAATAAAGAAAAAAGATTCACAGCTATTGACCTTTCACAGATACTGAATATTACTCCGGTAGTTCAAAAAGTAAATATTAAAATTCCTAAAGGATACAAGATTGCTGAAAAGCCACAAGACATACTTATTGAAAATAAATTCGGGAAATATGAATTAAAATTCACTAAAACTACCGATGAATTAATCGTTACAAAGACTCAAATTTTCAAAAACCGTGTTATTGAAGTGGAAGATTTCGATGCATTCAAAAAATTCTATACAGAAATTAAAGATGCCGATGAAACAAAACTCTCAATAAAAAAGTCAGAGTAAAATATTTAAAAAACCTGTAATGTAAATTGCAGGTTTTTTTTATCTTTGAAAAAAAGAAATACGATGAAAAAAACTTTACTCTTTATTCCATTAATCCTGCTGCTGTTTATTTTCCATAATAGTTCAGTAGCACAAGTAAGTTCGCTAAATATTGGATGGACATATGCTCGCATGTTCTCCCCTTTAAGCAACCTTGAAATCCCTATGTATGAATTCAACTTGAATAATCCCAACATCGAAAAAAAATATGACATGCCTGAATATTTCAGGGGGATATATACCGACTGGCGCATTGGCAGCCCAAAAGGAGGAATGATTATAGGATGGGCAAATAAACATGCTATTGCCGAAGCCGAAGGCATTGCCAAAGAAGACACCGATTCATTATATAAGGTACGAAATATCAAAACCCGCTTAAATGTATTAAGCTGGGGAGGATATTTTAGTCTATACCGAAGAATAAAAATGGGGATCACATTTGATTTCGGAAGTTTTAAAGTAATAAAAAAAGTAGCGCCGAAAGATGAATTCAAAAATGCTGAATGGGTTGCATTATATGATAAAAAGGGAACAGGCACCTTGGGGATGACTGTAAATATAAGCTTCCCTATTAAACTTAGCGAATCGCTTCAACTCCGCTTTCAGCCCTATGCGCAATATGTATTTATTGCTGCTCCGTTAAGTGTGGAAACAACTTATTATACCAATAAATATTTCTACAATCCATCTAGTTTTGGTATCAATACCTTTTTATCATTCATTTGGGGAAATCATTAAAAACATATACTATGAAAACAAAATATATATTTTCAATTTTATTCATAACCATATTTTTTATGTCGTGTGAAGTAAACCAGCAGGGATTAAGAAAATTCCACGGAAACTGGAATATCGACAAAATGGAATATTATGAAGTTAGCGGTGGCAGCTATACATTGGTAACCACAACTAACGATGCCGGTTATTTTCAGCTATACGATCAAATGTATGATGACCAGGAAAATGATTGCATATACAAATTCAACACGAACTTAACTTCATACTTTGCAACTGCACTAGGTACTTCAGGAAGTTGCTTATGGTATTGCCCGGCAAAAAACCAGATCGATTTCACCGGTGCCAGCGCAACCAGCGTTACTGTTGTCAAGAAGAATACAAATAATATGGAATGGACATATAAAAGCGGAAACTTTAAAGAAGTATTTACACTTAAACGAATTGATATCTAAAAGAAAAATTAATGTAAAAAAAGCGGAATTAAATTCCGCTTTTTTTATTGCATCACTATTGTCATTCCAAAAAAATTACATTCGCAAACCAGGCAAGAATGATTATACATTAACAATACAACAGTTTAGATTATTTACAATATTTGGAAATATTTTCTTTCGCCTCATTCAACCCAAGCGCTTCTGCATTTTTATAATCGGCGCAGGCTTCATCAAATAACTTCATTTTGATATACTCATTTCCACGACTGAAATATGCACCAGCATCATTAGGGTTCAGTTCAATAACTTTAGAGAAATCAGCAATAGCCTTATCCGAAATACCTTTTGAATGATATGCAACTCCCCTATTAAAATACACATTAGCATTATCGGGTTTTAATTCAATTGACTTTGAATAATCAGCAATAGCATTATCCAATAACCCCTGGTAGTTATATACATTACCACGATTATAAAAAGCATCAGCATATCCGGCATCCAATTCAATGGCTTTAGTATAATCGGAAATCGCTTTTTCAAATGATCCCATACTGCTATAAGCGTTTCCACGGTTATAATAAGTAACAGGAAATTTTGGTTTCAGTTCTATTGCTTTAGAATAATCAGCAATTGCTTTATCGTATTTTTTCTGATTATAATATTCTCCGGCCCGATTGCTATATGGATCGGCATAATCCGGTTCCAGTTCAATAGCCTTAGAGTAATCAGCAATAGCTTTATCGGCAAATCCTTGCGCTCCATATGCAAACCCGCGATTGTTATAAGCTTTTGTATGTTTTGGATTCAGCTCAATAGCTTTTGAAAAATCGGCTATAACATCATTCATATCTTTTTTCCTGTCTCTTTTTATACATCCCCTGTTAAAATATGCCAGCGTAGACTTAGGGTTTTGTGAAATAACCGTATCATAAAAAACCAACGGATCGGAATAGTTCCATGATTTTATTAATGTGAACGAACTGAAAAATATTATTACTGCAATAAATATCCATGTTCGTTTTGTGTCGCTATTTGTTGTTTTTTCCCATGGAAATAAATATAAAACAAATAAAAGGACACCTATCATTGGAGAGAAGAAACGATGATCCAGGTAATCGATATAAGGATGCCTGTAGAACATTGGAGGTAAAATGAAAATTAAAAACCAGGAAATACAAAATATTTTTTCTTTAATTGATCTTTCTTTATTCTTGAAAAATAATATAAGCAAAACAATAATTATAACAATACCCATAACGGTTTTTAATGTAGAGAAATTCGGAATAGGTGCAATTTTATATGGGATAAAAAACATGGCTATGGCTTCGGGGATGGTTCGCAGATTCCAGAGAACAGACATTATCCCTACTTCATCTTTATCATTTGAAAAACTCCCGATTGCCTTGATGCGCATCCAATACATCAATATTCCTGAAATGGCATAAAGCAAAAGGAGAATAAAGTATTTTTTTTCAAAACGTTTTTCTTTAGTATATAAAAAATAATAAAGCACAAACAGGATTGGAAGTAACATAGCACTTTCCTTGCAGAATAAAGCAATGGTGAATGTTATCCAGTGCCAGAATAAAAAATTATTCTTTTTTGTTTTAAGGAATTCAATGAAAAAAATAAACGACAATAATGAAAATAAGGTCAACTGCAAGTCGCCGCGGGCAGGAATCCATGCCACAGAAGAAATAAACAGAGGATGCATGCAATATATCAAACTGCCTAATATTGCGGGTTTCACAGGCAATGATAATTTTCTGAAAAAGATAAAAAGCGAACACGCGATACATCCTAAAAGCAAAACATTCGTCAAATGATACATCCATGGGTTATTTCCGCCCGAAAGCTGGATGTCTGTCATATACGACAATGTTTGCATAGGGCGGTAGAACGAACTGCACTTTGAAATAAAAGCATCGGTAAGAAAAGCAAAAGGAGCATTGTAAAAATCACTCAAAAAAGAAATGTTATCGATGATAATGACATCGTCATCAAAAAATGAAAAATCAAATGCAAGCGTTTGTATGTAGAGTAATACAGGTATTAAGAAAACTAAAACGAAAGGAATAACAGGATTCTGTTTTTTAGCCAGTGGTAATGGCTTTTTAATCGTTGTGTTTTTTTGAGATTGATTTTGTTTCATTAAACTTTTTATAGAAAATTTATTATTAATTTTTTACCACAGATTTGCCGCAACAAACACAATGTTTTTTTTGCAAAGTTCACAAAGAAAATTAAAGCGTAAATTATTCCTTTTTTATTTTTCCTTGCAACACTTCTCCATATTTGCTTTTGCTGCTTTATCACCTAGCTCATCAGCTTTTTTATAATCAGTGCAGGCTTTATCATTCAATCCCTGCCTGTAATATGCATCACCCCTATTATTGTATGCTTTTGCATAGTCCGGTTTATTTTCAATAGCTTTTGTATAATCAATTATAGCCTTAACATATATTTTTTGAAGAGAGTATACATAACCACGGTTATTATATGCACGGGCATAACCAGGATCGATTTCAATTGTTTTATTGTAGTCGGCAATAGCTTTATCATATTCTCCCTGGTTAAGATATATGTTTCCTCTATCGTAATATGCTTCGGTATAGTCAGGTTTCAGCTCAATTGCTTTTACATAATCATTCATTGCCTTGTCATATAATTTTTGTTGAAAATATGCATTACCGCGATTATTATATGCTTCAGCGTAATCGGGTTTTATTTCTATCGCTTTAGTATAACTGTTTATCGCATCCTGCAAATCTCCTTTATATATTTTTATAATGTTTCCTTTGTTGTAGAATGCTATTGACGATTCGGAGTTTTCTGTTGCCGCATTATAAAAAGTTAAAGGGTCGTGATAGTTACGTGATTTTATTATGGTCATAAAAGAAAGAAAAGCAATAATGACGATCAGCAACCACGGTTTTTTTATATCGCCTTTATCGAACCATTTCTCAGGTACTGCAAATAGCATGAATAATAATATACCAATATGAGAAAGGAAGAAGCGATGATTCAAATAATCAATCTGGATATTTTTAAAAAACATAGTGGGCAGTATCAGCAAGAGGAACCATGCAAAGCAAAATATTTTTTCCTTATTGGATTTTTCTTTATTCTTTATGAATACCAGTATCAGCAATGCTATTATAATCAACCCAAGAATGGTTTTTAAAAAAGAAAAAACAGGAAATGCTGTAATATTAATAGGAATAAAAAATATGGCCAGCGATTCGGGAATGGTTTGAATACTTTGAACAAAAGCAGGAAAGCCAACAATATCTTTCGGACTTGAATAATTTCCAATTACAACAGAACGCAACCAAAACCATAATACTCCTGAAATCCCATAAAGTAAAATATTGACAAGATATTTTTTTTCAAAATGTTTCCCGAATGAAAACACAAAATAATATATAATGAAAAGAAACGGAAGAAACGCCGCAGTTTCTTTACAGAATAAGGCAATAGTGAACGATGCCCAGTGCAAATATAAATACGGGTTCTTTTTCTGCTGAAGGAATTCGATAAAAAACAAAAATGACAATAACGAAAAAAAACCCAGTAACAAATCGCCACGTGCAGGAATCCATGCTACCGATGATACGAATAATGGATGCACACAAAAAAGCAATGTGCTTAATAATGCCAGTTTAATTGGAATTAAAAATTTGCGAAGAAATAAAAACAACAGGACAGAAATAAACCCTATCAGCAAAACATTTGTTAAATGATACATCCATGTATTATTTCCACCCGACAAGGAAATATCAAACATGTATGACAATGTTTGCAATGGACGGTAAAAATGACCTTTATCGCTGATAAAAGCTTCTTTTAAAAATACCTGTGGTGCATTATCAAAATCGCTAAGAAAAGTGATGTTGTCCGAAATTAATTGTTCATCATCGAAAGAAGTAAAATTAAATGAAACCGTTTGCAGATATAGTAAAACAGGAACAATAAAAGCAATGATCACTGATATAACAGGATTGATAACTGTTTTTTTTGTGGTTTGATTATTTACCTTTTGTGATTTTATATTTTGATTGTTTTTTTTCATCCAGATCTATGAATCATTAAAATATTTTTACCGCAAAGAGTTAAAAGTTTTCGCAAAGTTTGCAAATAAGATTTATTCTATACCGACAGAAAAGAGTTTTGCAAAAATATTTTTTGTTTTCTGTACGGTATAACTCGTTCTAAATAGTTTTGCCTTTGCAAACCTGATAAGAACGAGTATAAATTCATTATTAAATGTATTTCTTTTTCAGCATATCAACTTGTCAACTTATTTAACTTAATCATCAATATTAAATTTCCCTTTATGTGAACCATCGCAGAACGGTTGCTTCTTGCTTAGCCCGCAACGACAAAGTGCTGCCGATTTAGCACAAACAATTTCATTCCCGTCGACATTGGTAATTTTAAAATCGCCTTTAACAATAAAAGGCCCATTTTTTTTAATTGAGATTTCGGTATTATGTTCTGCTTTGTTTTTTATTTCTTCATCTTTTACATTATTCCTGTAATAAGTCAATGCATCGGTAGGACACCTGTTAACCACATCAATAATCTCATCGGTAGAAGCTCCGTCCATTCTCACCCACGGTCTTTCATAAGGAATAAAAACTTTGGGTAATTCGGTAAAGCAAACAGCTGCATGCACACATAAATCGGGTTTCCACACAACAGTAATTTCACCATTTGAATATTTTTTAGTTATATTTTTCATCTGAATAAAAATTATTAGAAATTATTTTTTTCTCTCGCTAACCCATGTATTCATCGGGGCACATCACTATCTCGCTCGTGAATATCCATGATAAAATAAATCCCACATTGAATTCCTGCTTGAATTTTATTCATCACGATTGATGCAAGTATACATTTGCTTAGATATTTAATTTCTATTTTTTTTCAAATTTAAAATTAATCGTCAATGTTCACAATTGATTTTTCCCATTTTTTTGGAGTTTCCTCAGGAAAAAAGCAGGGAAAAATCAAAACGCTTTAATA
>DAOQAK010000020.1 GCA_035353855.1 Bacteroidales bacterium
TTTGTACAGGTCTTTTACAGTCATGCCATCCACGCCTGCCGAACCTTTGTTCTTCAATACATGGCGGTATGCCTGCATTATGTTTCTTCGGTTTAATACTTGCTCAATCATCTTGTTTATTTCTTATGCTCTGTTCCGCTTATAGCAAGGCTAACACAAGTGTTTCCTTGTTGCATTTGGAACATCTTAATGTTCAGTCCTTCGCAGTTTTTGTGAGTCCTCTGTAGTTCTATTACAACTCGTTTCTGCTGTTACTATGACTTCTGCTGACTTCTTGGTTTGCAGAACGAATCTGCTCCAAGACCTCCCCTGGTAAGTGCTATTCTTTCGTCCGATGCCTGCGAAATCTACATCATTGTTCTTCTTGTATTCTTTGGGCATTGCAATGCTGTGCTTGCTCACCCGAACAATAATGCCTCATATTCCGTTCCTGTTCGTCAGTACCAGATTTTGCAGTCTCGCTTCCTTCAGTGCATACCTCACGGTAAACCACCTTGCGACTTGCTAATACTTCAGGGCGTTACACCCGCGTATAAGGGACTTGCACCCTTTAGAAAATTGTTTCCTCTCACTTCGCTTTTCACTTTCAATTAAATTTGTATTTTAGCATCTAAAAAGAACCTTGCGGAGTGGGTTCTGCATAGCACATGCAGGGCACACACACGGGTTAAGAAATTGGGGGACAGTGGTTAAATGAAGTTTTGTGCTTCGTAGGAAGTTCAGTGGTGGCAGACAGTTTTCGTCTCCGAATTCGCCAACTTCTTGTAGCCGCAAACCGTTATAATTATCGTTCTCCAAATTTTTCAGCAATTTAATTTTTGAGTGTGAATATTTCAGTCTATTTTCGTATCCTGAATAATACACTACCATGCGCGAGATCATTATAGAAAACGCCAGTGAAAACAATTTAAAAAATGTTTCGCTTCGCATACCCCATTATCAGCTTATTGCAGTAACAGGTGTTTCTGGTAGCGGCAAAACCAGCCTGGTATACGATGTATTATGCACTGAAGGACATCGCCTTTTTTTTGAGAATTTTACTGGCGGCCGATTGTCATCAGCAAAACTTACGCGCCCCAAAGCTTCACGGATTGAAGGGTTATTCCCGGTAATTTCAGTTGATCAAAATAATATTGTTCGCAGTCCACGCTCAACAGTTGGTACCCTTACCGAATTATACGACCATTTACGTTTGCTTTTTGCACGCCTTGGGAAATCAACTATTCAGGACTTACATCCTTATCGCAGTTTATTTTCCTTCAACCTTCCCGATGGATATTGCCCTGCATGTAAGGGTTTGGGCGTACAGGATCATATCGACCCCGACCTTCTTATTGCCGATGCTTCCAAAACCATTCGCGGTGGCGCTTTCATTTTAACAACACCAAATAATTATATTGTATACTCGCAGGTTACCATGGATGTGCTCGACCAGGTGTGCCGTGCAGAAGGTTTCAATGTAGACATTCCATGGCAGTACCTTACTGATGAACAAAAAAATGTGGTACTAAATGGTTCTTCAAAAATAAAAGTTTTGTTTGGCAAGCATCCTCTTGAATCGAGATTAAAATGGACAGGCATTACAGCAAAACCACGCGAAGAAGATTATTATAAAGGAATACTTCCGGTGATGGAAGAAATTCTGCGACGTGAACGCAACCCGAACATCATGCGCTTCACACGCTCCCACACCTGTACACAATGTAACGGAAAACGGCTGAATGAAAAAGCGCTGTCAGTGAAACTCTGGGATCGCGATATTTCTGCTTTTTCAGAAATGAGCATCAAACAAATACATTCGTTCTTCAGTGAATTGAAAATTGAAACCAACGAATCATTGATTGCAGAACCTGTTCGCGAGGCCATACTCAAACGAACTACGCTGCTGATGAAACTTGGAGCCGGTCATCTTTCACTGAACAGGGAATCTCTTTCTTTGAGCGGTGGAGAAGCTCAACGCATACGCCTTGCAAACCAGGCAGCCACAGGATTGCGTAATGTACTTTATATTCTTGATGAACCAAGTGCAGGATTACATCCTTCAGAACATCATCTGTTGCTTGAAGTAATGCGCACCCTGGTGAACAATGGAAATACAGTGATGGTCGTAGACCATGATGAACAAAGTATGCGTGAAGCAGATTGGATAATTGATATTGGTCCGGGTGCAGGAAAAGCCGGCGGCAAAATTCTTTATAATGGTTCTACAGAAAAATTTTTCAATCAACAGGAATCCGAAAGTATCACAAGAAAATATCTTATTGAAAAAAAAGATCATGATTCAGAGCCAATCAGGACGGATAAAAATACTTTTTTCACAATAGAAAATGCAAATAAAAATAATCTTCAGGATATTTCACCACGCTTTTTAATTAATGCATGCAATGTGATCACGGGCGTTTCGGGCAGCGGAAAAACAAGCCTGGTGAATTTTCTTATTGAAAATACCATTATACAAAAAACAGGAGGAACTGAAATTTTCCGTAAAGTGATTCATATTGATTCCTCCCCTATCGGTCGCACACCCAAAAGCAACCCGGCAACATACACAGGTTTATCCGATCATGTGCGCGACCTGCTTGCAGCATTACCTGAGTCGCATCAAAGAGGTTATAAGAAGGGACAATTCTCTTTTGTGGTAAAAGGCGGACGTTGCGAAAGCTGCGGTGGTGCAGGTGTTCAGCAAATAGGAATGCATTTTCTCGGAAACGTTGAAGTGGTTTGCGATGTGTGCGAAGGAAAACGTTTTACTGAAGAAACACTTGAAATAAAATATAAGGGACTTAACATTTTCAATATTCTTGAACTGACAGTTGATGAAGCTCACTTATTCTTTGAAGGACATAAAAAAATAACTGCAATAACAGGAATACTGTCAGAATTAGGATTAGGTTATCTCAAGCTAGGGCAGCCTTCTACAACTCTGTCGGGTGGCGAAGCGCAACGGGTTAAACTGGCAACTGAGCTTTCACGCTCAGCCAGCGGACAAACATTATATATCCTGGATGAACCAACAACAGGACTGCACATGGCTGATGTAGATATTCTTACACAAGCATTGAAAAAGCTTATCAGTAAAGGTCACACGCTGCTATGCATTGAACACGATCCTTCTTTCATTCTTCAGTCCGGCTGGATGGTTGATCTTGGTCCGGGAAGCGCTGATGAAGGAGGTACCATTGTAGCAGAAGGCTTTGTAAATGATTTGATACAACATCCTGGATCCATTACTGCTTCTGAGCTCATAAAATTTTTATCACGCGATGCTTCGGTAAAAAGAACTTCAAATATTCCATGCAGCAATGACACAATTGAAGCTCCAATTAAATTAAACGGAGTGGAAACAAATAATCTTAAAAATATTGATGCATCATTTCCTGTTGACGCAATTACAGCAGTAACGGGAGTTTCAGGCAGTGGCAAATCATCTTTGGTTTACGGAACACTTTATGCCGAAAGCCAACGAAGATTTCTTGAAGGAATGTCATCATATATCAAACAGTTCGCAGCAAAAGCAGGAACACCGGTATTACAGGAAAGTCATGGATTGGTACCTGCAATTTCTTTACAGAAAAAAAATCCGGTGAATAACCCGCGTTCAACCATCGCAACATATACCGGGCTTTATGATTTGTATCGTTTAATGTTCAGCAGGCTTGCAAAATCAACTGATAAAAATACGAATCCATTATCAACAGCATTCTCATTTAACAGCGAAGAAGGCGCATGCCCTGTATGCAAAGGTTTGGGAACCCTTACGGTCTGTGATTCGGACAAATTAGTTACACATCCCCAAAAACCACTGATAGCAGGAGCCCTGGATGGAAACAAAACCGGAAGTTTTTATGGCGATCCATACGGACAATATATCGCAGCTCTTTTGACCGTTGGTAAAAAATACGGAATTGATTTTTCTGTTCCCTACAAAGAACTTGATGGCAAAGCAAAAGAAATGGCCATGAATGTTTGTGGTGAAGAAATATTCGATGTGGAATGGAACTATAAACGCGGCGCGCATCAAGGCATTCATAAACTTAAAACAAACTGGCCCGGATTTCTAAAACTTGTAGAAACTGAATATTTTCGCAAACATAATGATGCTCGCGGTGATGCCATGCTTGATTTGATGAAAAGCATGAAATGCAGCAACTGTAATGGGTTCCGGCTAAAACCTGAAATGCTGAAATATTTTATTAACACATTGCATATTGGGCAGGTTACAGCATTTACCGCCGAAGATGCATTACAATTTTTTAATAATGATTTTACCGGAACATTCGAAAATGATTTAGAAAAAAAAGCAGCTTCATCTTTTCTTGAAAATATTAAAAGTCGTCTTGATGCCTTACTGAAAGCAGGATTAGGATATATTTCCACAGACAGGATTGTGGGAACGCTTTCAGGCGGCGAGTTTCAGCGCTTGCAACTTGCAGGACTTGTAAGAGCGCCATTTACCGGAGTTGCATATATTCTTGACGAACCTTCTTTCGGCTTACATCCTAAAGATACCCTACACATCAGCAAGCTCATCGAAAACCTGAACCAGTATGGAAACAGCGTGATCATGGTTGAACATTCACCTGTTCTTTTAGAAAAATCTAAATATACCATTGAACTGGGACCCGGTGCCGGTAACGAAGGCGGACAAATAATTTATTCGGGCAGTACAAAAGGTTTTTCACATCAAGAATTAAAGGTTTCTGAACATTTAAAAAATAAAGGAAATCCCGGAAAAGGTTTGAGCATAACAAAAGCACATGCTAATAACCTTCAGAATATTGACGTGGAAATTCCTTCGGGAATAATGACCGTGATAACAGGAGTGAGTGGCAGCGGGAAAACCAGCCTTCTTGATAAAGTTATTTTTGAAAGTTATTCTTCAGGGAAACCGTTTGATTGTTCAACTATTTCAGGATTTGAAAATTTTTCCGATCTTATTTATATCGAACAACCGGTGCATGGCAAAGGGCGCAATGCCACAATTGGCAGCATGCTTGGGCTATCGGAAATTATTTCCAAAATTTTTGCTTCAACAGAAGAAAGCAAAAAACGTAATTATAAATCTTTACATTTTATCAGCGGTACACGCGAAAGTCGTTGCATAACATGCGAAGGAACAGGGTTCAACCAGGTCAGCATGGATTTTTTCAATGATGTTATTTCTCCCTGCGAACATTGCGTAGGCATAGGTTTCAATGAGGAAACACTCGAAATAATGATTGACAAAAAAACCATTTACGATGTGTTGCAATTTCCTTTCAATGAATTATCACTATTTTTCGATGTCCATCTTCAGAGCAAATTAAAAACACAAACAAAATTAATTCTTGAGCTTATTCATAAAACAGGACTTGAATACCTGTCGTGTGGTCGCTCACTGAAAACATTATCTACCGGTGAATTACAGCGACTGAAGCTGGTTTCAGGACTTTCATCCAAAACAAACAACAACACACTTATCCTTTTGGATGAACCTACAGGCGGTTTGCATCCGAAAGATATTGATAAATTGATGAACCTTTTCGATGAACTTATTGAAGAAGGAAATACTATTGTCTGTGTTACTCATGAACCTCTGCTGATAGCCTCAGCAGCTAAAACAATTGAACTTGGTCCCGGCGGCGGAACAAATGGCGGACGTATTATTGCACAGCTTTCAAATTACAAATAATGAAAGCGGAATATTCCAAATTCTGTTATACAGAATCTTAGCAGATTTGTAATGGTTATTGAGCATTGTCGAAATAAGCAAAATGTGCTTAGATTCTGTTATGCCGATTTATCCCGACTTGTCGCGGATAGGAAATTTTTGCAACCGAACTTGTGAGCTCATGAATACCTTTAAAATAAAATAAGTTATGAATAAATCATTTCCGTATCGGTATAAATCAAATAAAAACCTTATCTTTGCAGAGAAATCAACTTACGGACATTTCCCTCCTTATAATTAGTCAGGCTTTGGTCACAAAAAAATTACTTTAATTAATTTATGTCATTTCAATCATTAAACATTATTGAACCTATTCTTAAATCATTACAACAGGAAGGTTATAAAACACCCACGCCCATTCAGAAAGAATCCATTCCTGTTATATTGCAGGGCACCGATCTGCTGGGTTGCGCACAAACAGGCACAGGCAAAACTGCTGCATTCACAATTCCAATTTTACAGTTATTATTTGCTTCAAAAACATTCAACAAAAAAAGGAAGATAAGAAGTTTGATTGTAACACCAACCCGCGAACTTGCAATCCAGATAAATGAAAGTATACAGGCATACGGCCGATTTACAGGCTTAACAAGCACTGTAGTTTTTGGCGGTGTAAATCAAAATCCGCAAACAGCTTCATTGAAACAGGGCGTAGACATTCTGGTGGCAACACCCGGTCGCTTACTCGATTTGATGAACCAGGGATTTGTATCATTACATGATATTGAAATTTTTGTACTTGATGAAGCCGATCGTATGCTGGATATGGGTTTTATAAATGATGTAAAAAGAATAATAGCAGCGCTGCCTCGCAAACGTCAGACACTTTTTTTCTCGGCTACCATGCCCGCCGAAATTGTAAAACTTTCTAATTCCATTTTGAATCATCCTTTCAGAATTGATATTACACCCTCTGCTCCTACTGTCGATATTATCAAGCAAAATGTATTTTTTGTTGACAAAGGAAATAAAAATGCTTTGCTTTTACACTTACTGAAAGATTCAACTATTAAGACCGCTTTGGTTTTTACACGAACCAAACATGGCGCCGACAAGGTGGTAAAAATACTGGATAAGAATAAAATCAAAGCTGAAGCCATCCATGGCAATAAATCACAGGGAGCACGCCAGCGGGCTTTAGCAAATTTCAAAGAACAAACGACAAGAGTATTAGTGGCAACAGATATCGCTTCACGCGGAATTGATGTAGAAGACATGGAATTCGTCATCAATTTTGAACTTTCCAATATTGCCGAAACATATGTGCACCGTATTGGACGAACAGGCAGAGCCGGCGCAAAAGGAACGGCTTATTCATTTTGCGATGCCGAAGAAAAAGAGTATTTACGCGACATTGAAAAACTGATAGGAAAAAAAATCCCTGTAGTTGAAAATCATCCCTTTCCTTTGATGGATCATCACCCGGTAAAAAAACCGAAACAACAACGAAATAATTTCAATCATCAAAAGCAGGCATCATCAGTAAAGCCAAACGTAAGGCATACTACGCATCCACATACAGCAATGAAAAACAACAATAAACAAAGATTCGGGAAACAAAATGTTTCGCCACGATAAAATCAAAAAAGTATTATTCTTAGCTATAACTAAACACTACTTCGATAGTCTTTAGTTGAACATATTTAAATACATTTTATGAAAATATTTCCTGCAATAACTAATACTTATTTTCAAATAAATACTTATCTTTGTATTATTAATCAAATTTTAAATTCATTTTATGAACAAAGGAACAGTAAAATTTTTTAATGAAACCAAAGGTTTTGGATTCATTAAAGACGCAGAATCAGGAAAAGAATATTTCGTACATTCTTCAGGTTTAAAAGACCGCATCAGAGAAAATGATGAAGTTACTTTTGAACTGCAACAAGGAAAAAAAGATTTAAATGCTGTAAATGTTAGACTAGCATAGTTTATATATTACTCAGACATTTATCATTAAAGAGCCTTACAAACGTGAGGCTTTTTTTATTATTACCCGTTTAAAAATGCATGGATATTCACGAGCAAGCCAGTGTTGCGCCCCGATGAATATCGGGGGTGCGAGCGGATCTGCCCGACTGGCAAGGCGGGCCTGCCCGACTGGTAAGGCGGGTAACTATAAAAACTTAAACACATGAAAATTTAATCATGAAATATTTTTAGTTTAATTTATTTATATTTAATAAAAATTTTTCTCATCTTTGTATAAACTATTTTATAAAAATATATAATATGTCAAAAGAAAAATCAATAAAAGAAAAATCAGTAAAGAAAGCTCCCACAAAAACTCTTAAAGAAAAAAGAGCAGCTAAATTAGCTAAGCGCGAGGAAAAGAAAAAAGCTTAATTCTGAAAATTTCTTTATAACAATTTTTTCTTTACTTGAAATATAATTACCGAATGAAATGGTAATTTAATATTTTCATCATTATTGATGATTATAGATTTTTGTCTCTCACTCTCACCTCCTGGTATCTATCGGAGCAGAATATATATTTACTCGTGAATTTCCTGCTAAAGTAAATCCTGCATTGAATTCCTGTTTGAATTTATTCATATCGGTTATTGCAAGTTTACATTTAATGGATATTTCATCGTAAAAATTCTTGCTAATCAATTAAAAGTAATTATTTTTGATACCCTAAATAATTAATTCATTAATCACAAATAATAACTAATATGAAAAAGTTACCAATTATCATTTTTGCACTAACCTTTTTGATTATGACTTCATGTACTAAGAAAAAGAAAATCGATACCAGCGCAAACCCGTTCTTTACGGCATATAATACTTCTTTCGAAGTTCCGCCTTTCGATAAAATTGACACATCACATTACATTCCTGCTTTTGAAGAAGGGATGAAAATACAAAATGCCGAGATCGATTCCATTATCAATAATACCGAGGAACCTACTTTCGACAATACAATTCTTAAATATGATAAATCAGGAAAATTATTAACCAATGTCAGCCTGGTTTTTTTCAACGTTCTGGAAACAAACACTAACGACCAGATGCAGGCTATTGCTGAAAAAATGAATCCACTGTTATCGAAACACAGGGATGAAATAGCAATGAATGAAAAACTTTTCAAACGCGTTAAAACCATTTACGAAAAGCGTAATGAAATGAAACTCGACAGTCAGCAAATTCGTGTTGTTGAAAAATATTATCGCGATTTTATCAGGCTTGGTGCTAACCTTCCAAAAGATAAACAGGATACCCTTAAAAAAATAAATTCAGAATTATCTACACTTCAGCTACAGTTCAGCCAGAACGTTCTTAATGAAACCAAAGATTTCCAATTGGTAATTGACAATAAAAAAGACCTTGAAGGACTTCCGCAAACATCAATAGATGCAGCAGCCGAAGCAGCAAAAGAAGCCAAGAAAGACGGGAAATGGGTTTTCACTCTTGATAAACCCAGCATGATCCCATTCCTGCAATATGCCAAAAATCGCGAACTGCGTGAAAAAATTTATCGCGGATATTTTATGCGCGGTGATAATAATAACAAAAATGATAACAAAAAAGTTATTGCTAAAATCATAAAACTCCGTCAGGAAAAAGCTGAACTTTTAGGATATAAAAACTTTGCAGCTTATGTTATTGACGATAATATGGCAAAAACTCCTGAAAAAGTTGATGAATTTTTAATGAAACTATGGAAAGCAGCATTACCAGTAGCAGAAGAAGAAGTAAAAGAAATGCAAAAAATTATTGATAAAGAAAAAGGAAACTTCAAACTTCAGCCATGGGATTGGTGGTATTATTCCGAAAAAGTAAGAAAAGAAAAATATGACCTCGAAGAATCGGAACTGCAACCATATTTTAGCCTTTCAAATGTACGTGAAGGGATGTTCTATGTTGCCAATAAACTTTATGGCATTACATTTACCCAACTTACAAATCTGCCAATTTATTATAAGGATGTTGAAACATATGAAGTAAAAGAAGCCGATGGAAAACACCTGGGAATTTTATATCTCGATTATTTCCCGAGAGATTCAAAACGAGGTGGTGCATGGTGTACCAGCTTCCGTAATGCAGGATGGGAAAATGGTAAAAAAGTCAATCCTATTGTTTCTGTAGTTTGCAACTTTACAAAACCTTCAGGCAATACTCCTGCATTATTAAATTGGGACGAAACTACTACCCTTTTCCATGAATTCGGTCATGCATTACATGGTTTGTTTACCGAAGGAAAATACAACAGAACCGCAGGTGCCGTTCCAAACGATTACGTTGAATTACCTTCACAGATTATGGAAAACTGGGCCGGCGAACCTGAAGTTTTAAAATATTATGCAAAACATTATAAAACCGGTGAAGTAATTCCCGACAAACTTATTGAGAAAATTGTAAAAAGCGGCTTGTTCAACCAGGGCTTTGCAACTCTCGAATACCTTGCTGCATCTATTCTTGACATGGATTATCATGAATTAAATTCAAAATCCAACATTACCGATATTGATAAATTTGAAACAGAACAGATGAATAAAATCGGATTAATTCCGGAAATATTGCCACGTTATCGTTCAACATATTTTTCACATACCTTTAGTGGCGGATACTCTGCCGGATACTATGTTTATATTTGGGCAGCTGTTCTTGATGCCGATGCTTTTGATGCATTTGTAAAATCCGGCGATATTTACAATAAAGACCTTGCTGCTAAATTCAGAAAATATTGCCTGAAAGAATCAGGTGATGGCGAAGGTATGGTTCAGTACAAAAAATTCCGTGGACAGGAACCATCTGTAGAACCTTTATTAAAAAGAAGAGGACTGAATTAATCTCAAAATAAAAAAACATTAAGGCAGATTTAAAAATTAGATCTGCCTTTTTTATTGAACTTTAATAATTTCATCAAGAACTTGATTATATTTGTATTCCTAAAATATTATCTCTGACAAATTCTAACGAAAATATCGTTACAAAACTTGATGAAGTTTCTTTCGAAAAGCTTTTTAAAAATCATTTTAAAGGGCTTACATGGTTTGCTGTCCGCTATGTTAAGGATATTGAAACCGCTAAAGAAATTGTTCAGGATGTTTTTATTAACCTTTGGGAAAAACGTTCTCATATTGATTTATCAAAACCCGTAAAATCATATCTTGCATCATCGGTTTATAATAAAAGTTTAAATTATATCAGGGATAATAAAAAATTTGATAAAGATATTCTGGCATTTGAAACCCTTTTCCCTGATGCCGGTTACGAGCAAACTGACAGGCTTGTAACAGATGAACTGGAAAAAAATATTAAAGATGCCATTAATGAACTTCCTGAAAAATGCAGGGAAATTTTTATTATGAGCAGGTATGAAAATTTAAAATACCAGGAAATTGCCGACAAACTGCAAATTTCAATTAAAACCGTTGAAACTCAGATGTCGAAGGCCTTACAGCATATGCGCGAAAAGCTTGTTGAGTATATAACTATTTTGCTATTAATTATTATGTCGAATTAAAAGAAAAATTTTGTTTGTAGTTTGTTGTTCATTGTTTGTAGTAAAAAAAAATGGGAACCATTAATAAATTTGAAGATTTAGAAATATGGCAGCTTTCAAGAAAGTTAGCCTCAATTATATTTGAATATATTTCAAAAGAAACATTCTCTAAAGACTTTGGATTGAAAGCACAAATCAATAACTCCAGTGGTTCTGTAATGGATAATATTGCTGAAGGTTTTGGTCGTGGCGGCAATAAAGAATTTATTAATTTTCTAAGTATTGCTATAGGGTCATGCAATGAAACCAAATCACAACTTTATCGTGCTTCTGACAGAAAATATATTTCCGAAAAAGAATTCAAAGAAAGTTATTCTCTTTGTGATGAAATTATATCAAAATCCGGAAGTCTTATAAACCACCTAAACCAATCTGAATTTAAAGGACAGAAATACAAAAGGATGCAACAGAATACGAACGACAAACAATAAACAACAAACTTTTTTTATAAGGTATAAGGGTAAACAAAAACTTATGTGTATAGTGAGTGAATAGTTAGCTAAAATGGAAAAAGAAACTTCATATTATCACGATCTGATTGCAAAGTATTTCGCAGGTGAACTGACTGGCGAAGGACTTTCAGTTTTATCAGCATGGCTGAAATCAGGTATTGATAACCGGGAAGCTTTCAACAACTATAAACAAATATGGGAAATCGTTGAAAAATCGAAAATTGAAGCGCTTGATACCAATGCAGAATGGGCTAAGCTGAAAAATAAAATAACAACTGACCAAAAATCAGAAACCAAAGTAATTCATCTTGAAACAGGAAATACAAAAAATAAATCATTCTTCAGGCAGACAATGCGCATTGCAGCAGTTATTCTTGCTCTGTTAGGTTTAACCTTTATTATCCTGACTTTTACCAAACACCCGCCTGTGCAAAAACAACTGATGGCTTTAAATGAAAAAGTTGAAGGGAAACTGCCTGATGGAACAAATGTAACGCTGAATGCAGGTTCTACTCTTAATTATCCTGAAAAATTTAAAGGTAAAGAACGTGCCGTAAAACTTACCGGCGAAGCATTTTTCGAAGTTACTCCCAACAAATCAAAGCCTTTTAAAATTGCAGCCAATGAAATAATTGTTGAAGTCGTAGGAACTTCATTTTATGTTAATGCCAATAAAAACGGGAATGTGGAAGTAATTGTTAAAACAGGAAAAGTAGCCGTTTATGATAAAAATAATTCTTCTGAAAAGACCATGCTTGAACCGGGAGAAAAAGCCGAATTTAATAAAGCTGAGCAAAAAATTTCTGAAACGAAAAACACCGACGATAATTTTATTGCATGGAAAACGAATACCCTCATATTCGCTGATGATTCATTAAGTAATGTGATTGAAATCCTGAATAAACATTTTAATGCCAACATATCAATTACCGATAAAAAACTTTCCGGACTTAAGTTTACCGGCTCATACTCTAATAAATCACTCGAACAGATTCTTACTTTAATTGAAAGTACTTTTAAACTTCGGGTAACAAAAAAATCGGGTAAACAGATTGAACTGTCCGGATATGAAACGAAGTAACAATTTACTTACATACTTCCTAAAATCACCGATTTTAATTGTAATAACTTTTTTTGCAGTTCTCTTTTTGACCATTGAAAACACACATGCACAAGATTTGAATCAGAAAATTTCTGTAAACCTGAAAAATGTTACCATAAGCGAAGTAATGACAAAAATTACCGAGCTTACACAAATCAATTTTACATACAGTTCAACACAGATCCCTTTAAATAATAAAGTAACCATAAAAGCAAAAAATAAAACGGTGAAAGAAGTCTTTGAAAAAATTTTCACCGAAAACGGAATCGAATATTTAATCATTGAAAAACAAATTGTTTTACGACCCTTACAAAAAGAGTCTTTTCAGAATACTATAGCTTCTTCAACCAATTCTAAAGAAAAAAAGAAATATACTATAAGTGGTTACTTAAAAGATTCCAAAACCGGCGAAATCCTTATTGGTGCAACCGTATATGCAAAAGGCACTATTATGGGCACTTTCACCAATGGTTATGGATTTTATTCGCTTACTTTACCCGAGGGGGATTATGATATTATATACTCTTTCATAGGATATACAAGCATTTCTCATCATATTGATTTAAAAGAAAATAAAAAAATTTCATACGAATTGGAAGCATCCAACTTTGAAATAAAAGCTGTTGAAATTGTTGCCGACAAGGAGAATGAAAAATTAGTAAGTCCTCTTAGCAATATGAAATTAAACCCGAGAGCGATACGCCAGATGCCCGGTTTTGTTGGTGATGTGGACATAATAAAATCGCTTCAGGCTGTCCCTGGTATCAAAGCATACGGTGATGGCTCCACGCTGTTTTATGTGCGTGGTGGCAACAGCGATCAAAATCTTATTCTTGTTGATGAAGCGCCAATTTATAATCCTTCGCATTTCTTTGGTTTCTTTACTGCAATTGCTCCCGATGCTATTAAAGATGTGGAAGCGTATAAAGGTGATTTCCCCGCAAGCTACGGTGGACGCCTGTCTTCAGTAATCGACATAAAAACAAAAGACGGCAACATGAAAGAAGCCTTCCTTTCAGGAAGCATGGGACCTTTCACATCCAACATTACTATTGAAGGACCTTTTAAAAAAGATAAAAGTTCTTTCTTTTTTTCCGGCCGCCGCTCAAATATGAACTGGCTAAGCTCATTAAGCGGGACAAATATGAAAATAATTTTTTTTGATATTAATACAAAATTAAATTATATAGCTACCGAGAACGATCGGTTTTTTATTTCTTTTTATGTCGGGAATGATTTGCTTAGCAGAAGCCTATCGGGTTCTAAGAATAATTACGGTATAAACTGGAATAATGTTTTAGGCACGATCCGGTGGAATCATATTTACAATAAAAAACTTTTTTCAAATACGACAATTTATTCAAGCAAATATAACTATTACCTCTACCTCTCAAAAGAATACAGCGATTACTGGAATTCTTCCATTTCAAATGGCACAATTAAAACCGATTTCACATATTATGCAAATGCTTTGAACACTTTAAAAACAGGAATAGAAATAAGCTCTCATGCTTCAAACCCCGGCAACGTTCACTTTACCGATAGCCTTATTCAAAAAAGCACACCAGTTATACCACGTTATAATTCACGCGAAATTGATATATATATAAGCAATGAACAAACTATTACTGATAAGCTTTCTGTTTATTACGGATTGCGTTTACCTGTTTGGAGAAATATTGGCGAAACTTCAGTTTATTATTTTAATTCCAGTTACGAAGTTATCGACACACTATTGGTTGGCGATAAAGAATCGTATTACACTGCATCTTCGCCTGAGCCAAGAATAAATTTAAAATATTCCTTCAGCAAAAACTCGGCTGTAAAAGCTTGTTACAGTCGTACCACACAATTCATTCAAGTTCTCTCAAATTCTATCAGCCCTTTTACTTCACTCGAAGTATGGGTTCCATGTGGTCCGAATATCAAGCCACAAAAATCAGATCAATTCTCTTTGGGATACGCAAAACGATTTTATAAAAATAATTTGAATTTTTCTGCTGAAGCATTTTATAAAAATTGTATAAACCAGATTGATTATGAAGATCACGCAAACATGCTTTACAACCCTCTGATAGAAGGTGAACTCAGGTTTGGCAAAAGCTGGTCATATGGGCTTGAACTGATGCTCCGTAAAACAGAAGGAAAATTTTCGGGGTGGCTCGGTTACACTTATTCACGTGTTTTCAAGAAAATTGAAGGAGTAAATAATAATGAAACATATCCGGCATTTTACGACAGGCCTAATGATATCACTTTAAATTTTTCCTATAATACAGGAAAACATTGGTTATTTTCCGCAAACTGGATATACATGACCGGTGGGGCAATTACTACACCAATAGGGTTTTATTATTATGATGGGTATAATGTTCCTTTGTACGGTGATAAAAATAATGACCGACTTCCCGACTATCATCGCCTCGATTTGCTTGTTACCTTAAAACTAAATCGTCCCGGCAGCGTTAAAAAATTTCAGCATAGTTGTACTTTCACTATTTACAATGCTTATGCACGAAAAAATCCTATTTCTGTTGACTTCAATAAGATCATTGATGATAATGGAAATTTTGTTATTCCGTCCGACCATGACAGTCAAAATGAAATCATTCCAACAAAAATATCTGTAGCAGGCTTTATCCCTTCTATTTCTTATAATTTTAAATTCTGATGAAAAAGAGCTTGATATATATCTATATTATTTTTTTATTTGCATCATGCGAAAAGCAAACAACATGGGACTTAGAATCGGAACAAAAAAATATTATTGTTGTTGATGGAATGATAACTAATGAAAAGAAAGAGCATACTATTAAAATTTCTTTCCCTGTTGATAATTTAAATGATACAGCTAAACCGGTAACAGGTGCAGCAGTGGTAATAAGCGACTTCAACTCTGTTTATACTTTATCAGAACAACCGGCCAATTCAGGGATTTATAAAACATCATCAGATTTTGCAGGAATACCAGGAACTCAATATACATTATTTATATCATATAACAATATAGTATACACGGCAAAAACACGCTTATTACCCGGAATTGATTTCCATCCTTTGCTTTATGAAATGAATACAGATAATGGATTATTCTATATTACTACAGTATCTAGTAATTACAATGCAAAACATTATGCAATATGGGAAATATTACTCGACTGGTCAAATGTAGAAGGATACCAGCAATGCAATCCTGATAGTTGTAAAAAAAGATTGTTATACTACACACTTCCTACAATAGATGTAAGCCAGACTTTTGCACCTTCTGTTGAAAAAATATATTTTCCAACCGGAACATTAATCACAGAAAGGCGCTATTCCATTACTGAAGAACATGCACAATTTATTAGGGCAATGCTTTCAGAAACAAACTGGACTGGTGGATTTTTTGATTCATCACATTCTAATGTTCCAACAAATATAAGCAATGGAGCGATTGGTTTCTTTTCTGCCTGCGGTGTAGAAACGCTCTATTTATCGGTTATACCATAATTTTTTTATTTTATATCAGGGTAAAGTTTTTTTCTTGTGTATTATTAATGAAAAAGAAAAGAATTATAAACTAAAAAACGATAAACCATGAAAACAAATTTTTTTAAACTGGTTGTAATCTTTACCGCAGCTGTAGCTTTAAGCATATCAGGCTGCAAAAAAGACAGGGACGAAAACGACGAAACCAATTCCAATTCATTACAGCAACTTTCGAAAGATGAAGTTGCCATCGAAAATGCCACAGGTGATGTGCTTAAAGATGCAAATAGTGTTCTTTCGGGTAATTCAGGAAAAGCAATTTCCCAGCTTCCATGCAATGTTACTATTGATTCCACGAGTATCGTAAATGACACTATTATATACTCCATCACTTACAACGGACTTAATTGTGCAGGAAACCTATACAGAGTAGGAAATGCACAGGTTAAAAAGAACATCAACACCCATTGGTGTGATGCAGGTGCAAAAGTTACCATCAGCCTTATAAATCTTAAAATCACTCGGGTTTCCGACCAGAAATGGGTAATTTTAAACGGAACAAAAACATATGAAAATGTAACTGGTGGATTTTTGATACAATTAGGTACTGCATACACAACTATTATTCATAAAGCAATCGGTACTCTTCAAGCTACATTTGATGATAACACAACCCGTACTTGGAACCTGGCACGACAAATCACTTATACAGGAACAATAGGTTTATATGTGATAACCGAAGACGGTTTGGGTTCTGCTGACGGATATGATAATCTGGTATGCTGGGGTAAAAACAGAGACGATAATCATTTCTATACTCAAATTACTACATCTACTGTATTCAAACAAGCTTGCGGATGGGATCCTTGCTCAGGAGTTAAAGTTCATCAAATTCCTGATGACCAAAACAAAAAAGCTACAGTTACTTTTGGTTATGATAACACCAATCAGCTTATCACTAATGGGGATTGCCCTACACGCTTCCGCCTCGATTGGGAAATGAATGGAACAAACGGAGGAACAATTTACTTAGCTCTGCCTTAATAAATGACATGTGTAGAAATACAAATGGCGCAGCGACAAAGTCGCTGCGCCATTTGTATTTCCATTTTATTCTATTAATAATTTTCTTCTCTTAATTGCATATATGCTTTTGGATGTAAACATGCAGGACAGTTTTCCAAAGCTTTTTCTGATTCATATACATATCCGCAATTCAAACATTTCCACCACACCTTACCATTTTTAATAAATACTTTATCTTCTGAAACATTTTGTAATAATTTCATATAACGGCGTTCGTGTTCCGCTTCAACTTTTGAAATCATTTTAAATGCAGTAGCAATTTCAGGAAATCCTTCTTCTTTTGCTACTTCGGCAAAATGCGGATATAATTCGGTCCATTCTTCATGTTCCCCTTCAGCCGCAGCTTTTAAATTTTCTTTTGTTGTTCCTATCACTCCTGCAGGATATGCAGCTGTAATTTCAACAGCTCCTCCTTCAAGAAATTTAAAGAAACGCTTTGCATGTTCTTTTTCCTGACTTGCTGTTTCTGTGAAAATAGCAGCAATCTGCTCATAACCTTCTTTTTTTGCAACACTAGCAAAAAATTCGTAACGGTTACGTGCTTGTGATTCGCCGGCAAATGACTTTAATAAGTTCTGTTCGGTCTTAGTACCTTTTATTGATTTTCCCATATCTATTATTTTTAAAATTTATTTTATTGGCAAATCTAACCAATTTTAATTTTCTTTAAAATTATTCTTTGTAAAATATCTGTTAATTTTTACCAGGGTAATATCCCACTAATGTGTATTATTATTGAGAGCTTAATTCATAAGAATTCTTTGTCAGCATATATCCCCCGCCTCAAAACCGCTTCCCATCATGGAGCGGTTTTATTATTTTATAGTAAACCTAAGTCCGCTATATATAGTCCTTCCTGAAATAGGACCCCAGTTCATCATAGTATCGAAGTGCGTATGATATGGAAGAAAAGGCTCGGTAATAGGGTCACTTTGTTTAAAGCCGAATAAATTCTCAACACCTAAATAAACTTCAATATTGTATTTGAATTCTTTAGATACCTGTACATTTATAACGGTATAGGGTTGTGAATATTTATAGTCGCGTTGTGCAATTTCCGGCATTTTACTTTGATCGGAAATTCTTGCCGGACCATTGAATTGAGTTGTATAATCAAATTTCCATTTATGATTTTTTGTATTATATGAGATCGTTATTAATCCTTTATATTTATTTAATAACGCACGTTCCTGTAATATACCTTCTGTTGTTTGTTTAGCATCATTGATACGATATGCAAGGGTAACGTTAAACTTTTCAACAGGTTCGAAACTTACCTGAACCTGGTAACTGTTCGAAAATGATTTTCCGTTCTTATCTTTTAAATTATAGATATGAGCAACTTCGGGGTCTTCATCAATATCAATTACAACCTGGTTAATAAAATCTGTTCTGTAAATATCCATATCAAAATCTGCTTTGCTTTTAAACAATTTGAATTCCTTATTTAAATTAATTCCATAATTTGCAGCTTGCTCCTGTGCCAGCGGACCTTCTATATCAATTATTCTTTGACTTGCCAGTAACGAAATATTTTCAGAGATCACATTTGCCGAGCGATAACCCAATCCTGCAGAACCTCGCAGAATGGTTGTTTCATTTATATTCCATTTGAAATTTGTTCGCGGTGTGAAAAATAAACCATGAAGATTGCTGTAATCGCCGCGTACTCCAAGAATCAAAGTGAATACATCCATACTATTATATGTATATTCAAAGAATGCTCCTTTAACCCATTCGCGCCTGTTGAAATTATACAACACCGGATTCAGGTCAGTAGTTGGTGAAAGTGTAACCACATCGTGCATGCTTACAACACTTCCTGCCGGTAAGGTTTGGTAAATATATTTAAACTGAACCTGGCTGTAATCTTCAATATAATTATCATACAGGTAACTCAACCCTGTTGAAAATTTATGGTCGGTAGTTCCTATTATTGATTGATAAATTAAATTTGAGTAAAAACTTTTTTCTTCACCGCGGTAATTGTTAACTCCGAAAAAACCTTCCTGATGATGATATATAGATGATAAAATTATACCTAAACTTTTCCATGGTTTGTTGTTAAACATGATCCCGTTTTTCCAGAAAGCTTCGGTACGCTTGGTGTTCATGCCGAAACCATAGGGTAGTGTCATGTTGTTGATTTTCGATGTGTCAAGAACAAAAGTTTTTTTATCATAATCCGTTGTGCCGCCATCACGTTGTTCTTCCAGATATTTAATTCCAAAACGCGAGACATATTTTTGCGGTACCATATAATCCCAACGGTTAAAAATATTGATAGTTTTGAATTTTGGTATATCTAAAAAGTTATCAGGCTTTGTCCAGTGAATTATATTTCCTTCATTGTCGGTAAGCACACTCATGTTGCTCATGTCAACAGCATTGATGGTGGTTGTGTTTATTTTATTTATTGTTTTATTGAATTCACTTCCATGAAGCATGATCATTGTACTAAGTTTGTCATTAATTTTAAGCGAGCCGTTAAGATTAGCTTCCATGCGGGTTTTGTCATTGCCATATAGGTTTACAAAAAACTTTTCTGATGAAGAAGGTTTTTTATATTCCACATTTATCTGTCCTGTTATCGATTCATAGCCGTTAATTACGGAAGATGTTCCTTTTGAAATTTGAATCGATTCCATCCATGAACCCGGTATATAATTCAATCCGAATGTTGAAGCCATCCCGCGAAGCATAGGAATATTCTCGGTTTGAACCTGGCTGTATATTCCGGATAATCCCAACAACTGAATTTGTTTTGCACCTGTAATTGCGTCGGAATACGAAACGTCAACAGAAGCATTGGTTTCAAAACTTTCGGATAAATTGCAACATGCCGCTCTGTATAGTTCGCCTTTATTTACTACCTGAACATCCCGGGCATTCATTTTTGAAAAATAACTTTTGTTGGCTTCCTTGATTTCCGCTGTCTTTAGCTCCTTAGAATCAACTTTCATTTCAACTTCAACTTTTTGCAAATTCTTTTCTACTGAAATTGTATCGGTTTTATATCCCAGCATTTTAAACACCAAATGATAATCAGAAATATTATTTTTTGATATATGGAAGTCCCCATTAATATCGGTAGTAGTTGAAATACTTGTTCCACGCCAGTATACGGTTGCACCAACAACAGGTACATTTGCCTTTGCTTCATTTACAGAATAAACATATCCTGATAAAGTTTGAGAGAAAGCACCAGTTAAAATTGTTCTTAAAATAACAATAGCAACAAAAAAATTTATTGATATATTTTTAAAAAATTTCATTATGTATTAATTTCCTTCTGATAATGCATTGTCAATAGCAGTTTTTAAAGCATCATTATTTGCTTCGTCAGGCGAACCTGCAATAAGAAAAACTTTATGAGATTTGCCTGAGGTAACAACAATTACAGGCATTCCATCACCATAAGGCGAAGTAAAATCATTAGAGAATTTAAAATATAAACCTTCCAGCAAATTATTTTTCTGTACCCATTTTTTTGTTGTATTGCATGAGTTGGCTCCATTATCAAGATAAATTACCCTGATATTTTTTTTGTCAGAAAAATTATTTTTTATCACATTCTTTAAACTTGTTGCACCGGCAAGGCATGAAGGGCATTCATGTTCATATACAAGAACTACAACATTACCCGAATCAATAATATTATATAAGTTTTGTTGAGTACCATTGCAATCTTTTAAATTAAAATCAACAGCGTTATTCTGAGATTTCGACATATATGAGGTAAAAAGCAACATTATAACAAGAAAATATTTTTTCATGACTTTTTTTTACAAATATAAACCTATTTCAAAATGAATAGAAAAGTATATTCAGCGATTAACACATATTTAACAATTTTATAAAATATTTTAATACATATTGTTCACCGAACATGTGTACATATAATAAAAATAGTTCAAAGCATCCATGCTTTAAATAAGAACTGCACAAATTATTAATCCTCGCAGAAACCTTAACCTGCGAGGATCATAATATAAAAATCATTTTACTAAATTGTAATAATGAATTAACCTATCAGCAAGCCTTCAACTCTAACTTTATAGCTTCCGTCTTTAAGTTTTGTTACAGCATTAACAAGACCGCTGTGCCTCCACTGAAGCATACATCTTCTTGGCAAAAACCAATACCGCTGTCCAAGTTGAATTTTATCTTTCGATTCTTTAATGATGCCTTCATAAGCCTGAGAAACATAATAGCCAATATCAACAAAGGCTTCTGTTCTTGGACGAAGCGGACCCGTAACATGCCAATGAATAACACCATTGCGAGCATCCACATCACTCACAACCCCGCAATGAGTAACCGGGCATCCGCACGACATACCCATTGGTCTGCCAATCATGACATCGCCTTTTTTTACTCCAAGTTCTTTTACCAGTGTAGGGTTGTATGGCAGTATCGTTTCTTTTGGTCCCGGTTCACCTTCGAAAACATCAAGGATAAAATCAAAATCACGTTTCAAACTGTCTTTCCATCCCAACTTTTCTCCAAGCCCACCTGTTGCACAGGAATGACAAAACTGATGTTGTGTTACATTTTCCTTTTTTTCAGAAATGTGAATACATTTTTTCAATTCATCATTATTTTGTTCAGCTACATAAGAAAAATCTTTGCATGTTTTATAGCCACATGCGCCACAATCCAAGCCAGGCAGCATTTCCATAATTTTATTTTCAACTTTTGTTTCCATTTTTTTATTATTAAATAATTTTATTTGATAGGTCTGTACTTTAATATCTTTCAATTACATCAGGAATAAAATAATCAGCAATTTTCATTTTAAGAAAATATCGGGTTTAATTTTTTTACTGTATTTGTAAAAGATTCAATAAAATAATCAATATCATCTTCGGTATTGAAGCGACCAATACTTAACCTTATGGCACCACGCGATTCGAACTGGTTACGGCCCATTGCCTGCAAAACATGCGATGCACTTTTAGTTGTATCGTTATTCGAACATGCCGAACCAGTAGAAACAGCAATTCCTTTTTCATCAAGTAAAAGCAATAACCTGATTGTTTCGCCTTCCAATCCACTGATCGCAAAATTTAAATTCGTATGCAATCGCTGTGTCGTACTTCCATTGATATAAAAACCTTCATAATTGTTTTGTAACTCTTCTGCTAATATATTTCTGAGGCAAGAAATACGCTTTGTTTCTGATTCCATTTCATCAATGCACAATTCTGCTGCTTTAGCAAATCCAACAATTCCGGCAATATTCTCAGTAGAAGAACGGATTCCCATTTCCTGACCACCACCATGAAGCAAAGGAGATATTTGAACTTCTTTATTAATGTATAATGCACCAACTCCTTTTGGACCATAAATTTTATGCGCATTAATGGTAAGTAAATCAATATTTGCTTTTACAACATCTATTTCAAGTTTCCCAAAACTTTGACAAGCATCGGAATGAAAATATATTTTTCGTTGCTTGCAAATTTTTCCAACTTCATCAATTGGCTGAATGCTTCCTACTTCGTTATTTGCATGCATTACCGAAACCAAAATGGTTTTTGGATTAATCAATTTTTCCAGCTCTTGATAATCGATCAACCCTTCATTATTAACGGACAGATAGGAAACATAAAACCCTTGTGTTTCGAGCCATTTACAGGTATTTAATACACAATCATGTTCTATTGATGAAACTATGATATGGTTTCCTTTATTTTTATTTGCAAAAGCAATCCCCTTTAATGCCAGGTTATTTGACTCGGTACCACTGCCTGTAAAAATAATTTCATCTGCAGAAGCATTCAGGTATGATGCAATTTTCTTTCTTGAATAGGTAAGCATTTCTTTTGCTTCAGTACCAAACGAATGAAGGCTTGAAGCGTTTCCAAAATTATCTTTCAGCAAAGGCATCATGGCTTGTAGAACACGTCCATCAAGAGGTGTTGTAGCGGCATTATCCAAATAAATTCTTTTTTCTTTATTCATTATTCACCAACATAAAATAATTCCTGTTCCATTGTTCTTAGAACACCGAAATGATTTTTCGCACCAATTTCTTTTTTCCCAACGCAAATAGTACAAGTTCCTACAGGTGGATTTCCTTTCAAGAACATAGGTTGTTCAATGTCTTTAGTATTTAAAATATCGCGTACAATCGGGTCAATACCGATTCCGTACAATGCATTGCTTTCAACAACTTTAATATCTTTTGCTGCTTCAAGAATACGGTAACGGAACACTTCACGTTCCGCCTGTGAAATCAAATCAATTTTTGTAACAACGCTAATATCTGCCAACGTCAGCATTGGACCAATTTTTCTCGGTAAATTCATTCCGCTGGTTGCCTCGAGAACAACAATTCCCAATGAATTTTCGATATAAGGAGAACATCGAAGGCAAAGACCTGCTGTTTCAACAAATAGATATTCGGCACCTTCTTTCTCAGCCCACTCAACTACTTCATCAAGCACAACCACATTGCAATGGTCGGGACAAAGTTCACCTGAATATATTTTTTTTGTTGGAATACCAAATTCATTTTTCAGTTGCTCATCTTCATCAGCAAACAATACATCAATTTTTAAATAAGCAGGTTTTAAATTTTTCTTGATGATTTTTCTTATTACCTGTCTTATTACTGTTGTTTTACCGCAAGTTGGTGGTCCTGCAAAAATTAATAGTTTCATATGTTTCTCCTTTTTAAATAAATTTGATAACTCATTGCTAAATCTTTTATCTGTTCACTAAAAATTAAATCGGTAATCTCTTCTCCTGCCCTTATTAGTTTTCTGAATTCGAGCATTACATCATCAATTTTTTTCAAACCTATTGCTGCCATTTTTTCTTCGGCATTGGTGGTAATCATTTTTTGCATTGCACCATGTTCCATTATGATTCTAAAATCTGAAAGCAATGCGATTCGGGGATCATGAGTTACAAACACAAATATTTTCTCATACTTTTTTAATAATTTCAATGCTTTGGTTCTATGAATCCCTGCATTTTCGATTTCATCAAGCAAAATGATTGGTGAATGACCAATAATTACCGCATCGGCAATTAATAAAGAACGTGTTTGCCCGCCTGATAATTCAGTCATTGAAGTTTCTCTTATTATCGCCTCACCTGTAAGCTGGTTAGCAAAATCGAGTGTTTCTTCAATCATTTGTTCGATATTTTCAGATCCTCTAACCTTTGCATGAATATTTAAAAATTCGCCTACGGGCAAGTCAGATAGAAAGTTTGTATGCTGCGAAATCAAAGCAATGGGATGCTTTGAAGGATCGAAAGAAAAATCTTCAGGTATTGGCTCATCATTTATCAGCACCCTCCTTTGCGAAGGAGTATTCTTATTGGCGAATAATTCAATATCGTTAATCAATGTTGTTTTTCCGCAACCAGTAGGTCCGACAATACTTATTATATCACCCATCTTTAATTCAAAACTTTTCACATTTTCAGGGTTTCCATCTTTGCCAATGCCTCCTAATACAGTAATTTTATTTATATCCATAACACATTTTTTAATATTAATTTTATTGTTAAAATTTATTTTACAAATTTATACACAATGTTCACCGATTATGTGTACATTTGTATGAATTATAAAATATTCAATTATTAAAGTTTTAATATAATTTAATTTAAAAAATGATATGAATAAAAGATGTGAAGATTGCCTTTTTAAAAAAATCAGTACTCAATTTTTATCTCAGGATGAATACGAACTAATAAGAAGAACATCGGTACAACTTTCATTTAAAAAGAATGAAATTATTTTTAAGCAAGGTGATAAATCGTCAAACATTGCCTTCCTGTATTCCGGGATAGTGAAGTTTAAATACCAGATTACCCCGGACAGAGATTTTGTTCTTACCGTAGTTTCGGGGCCAAAGTTACTTGGAGGCGCAAATCTTTTCTTCAATGAAACTAATTTATTTTCAATTGAAGCTGTTGAAGATTCTGAAATTTGTTTGATTAATAATAAAGCTCTTTTCAAAATAATTTCCGAGAATAACCGCTATTTTATGACCATTCTTCAAGCTTCTGTTGACATGTATAAATATTCTATTTTTAATTTCATCAACCTTTCTTACAAGCATGTTAACGGTCGTATTGCAGATATACTGCTTTATCTTTCCGACCAGGTTTATAAAAGCGACAATTTTAAATTATGCCTTACACGCAAGGAAATTAGCGAATTTGCAGCATGCTCACCAGCAAATGTTATGACAACAATAAATATGCTTCATAAAGAAGGAATTATTAAAGTTGACAGTAAAAAAATAGAAATTCTTGATCGTAAAAAATTAACTGAAATTAGTAAACTCGGATAATATGCTATCATTCAAAACCAGATATGCCATGCTTGCATTAATACACCTGGCAAAAGAATACGGCAATGGCGCCATACTTATCAGTGAAATTGCAAAAGGTGAAAAAATTCCACAGCGTTATTTGGAAAATATTCTTCTCGATATAAAAAAGATGGGCATTATTGGTAGTAAGCTTGGAAAAGATGGCGGATATTTTTTAAAAAAATCTCCCAACAAAATCGACCTTGCATCTGTTATCCGTCATTTTGAAGGTTCGCTTGCCTTGATTTACTGTGTTTCTGAAAAATCATATCAGTCATGTGAATTCTGTATGAATGAAAAGAAATGTAAGCTTCGGAATGTATTTAAAGATATCCGGGATTATACAAATAAGAAACTCAGCAAAACAAAACTTTCCGATTTAATTTAACAACTGCAAACATTTTCACTAATTTTGGTTCATTAGATTTTTAATAATGAACCATAAAGAAATAATTTACCTAACAGAAAATTTTGTTAAAGCAAATTTGCAAAATGCTGAAGGAGGCCATGACTGGCTGCATACAGAACGCGTCAGGAAAATGGCTTTATATATTTCTGAAAAAGAAAATTCAGATAATTTTATTGTTGAACTTGCTGCTTTACTTCATGATATTGCCGATGCAAAATTCCATAATGGCGATGAAAATATTGGTCCGCAGAAAGCAAAAGAATTTCTGAAAACTTTAAATGTTAATGAAAAAATAATTTCAGAAGTTGAAAATGTTGTTCGTTATGTTTCTTTTAAATCAGAAAACAATTTGTATAAAAATAAAACAAAAGAATTTCTTGTAGTTCAAGATGCCGACAGGCTCGATGCTATGGGAGCTATAGGCATAGCAAGAGCTTTTAATTACGGAGGGTTTAAAAACAGGGAAATGTATAACCCTGAAATAAAACCTAATTTAAATATGAGCAAAGAAGAATATAAAAAAAGTAATGCTCCAACCATTAACCATTTTTATGAAAAACTTTTATTGCTTAAAAACCTCATGAATACTGATACTGCAAAATTAATTGCTGAGCAACGCCATCAATTCATGGAAATATTTCTTGAACAATTTTATAATGAAATCAATCTAATTAAAATTTAATATTCAACATTTACCATTAAAAAATGGAATATTACAATTATATAATTGCTTTCTTTGCCGCATTGGCTGCAGGTTTTGTTAATGCTATTGCAGGAGGTGGGACATTAATAACATTTCCTGTTTTGGTTGCATTGGGCATTCCTCCGGTTGCTGCAAATATTACAAATACCATTGCTCTTTGTCCCGGCTACTTTGGCGGTACATACGCTCAGCGAAAAGATTTTTTATCGCAAAAAACACATTTGTGGTTTGTTATTCCTTCAGCTATCATAGGTGGAATATGTGGCGGAGTTCTTCTTTTATGCACATCAGAAAATACCTTTCGAATATTTATTCCCTATTTAATTCTAACAGCTACTATAATTCTTGCTTTGCAAAAAATTTTAAAAAATTATATCTCTAAACGAAAACCAATAAATACAAGCAAAAAATCAAGTTATTTTTTAATCATCATTTTTGTTTTCTTCTCATCAATATATGGTGGTTATTTCGGTGCCGGGCTTGGTGTAATTCTAATGGCAATATTCGGGTTAATCTTCAACGACTCGCTTATACGGATTAATGCTTTAAAACAGGCAACATCGTTTTGCATTAATGTTACTGCTGCAATTTACTTTTGCTTTTCAGGTTTGGTAAACTGGCCTATTACATGCACTATGCTCATTGCTGCCCTTTGCGGAGGAACTCTCGGAGGAAAATTAGTTAATAAAATCAATCCCGAAATTTTAAGAATAATTATTATAACTGCTGGAATAATCATTTCTATGTTATTTTTTCTGAAATAACTTCAAAGCTTCTTCATTTCAATCTTTTTAAGAATTCAAAAAATTTTGGCATATAAATTGGTTTTTGCATTAAAAATCAAAATAATATTCAGGAGGAACGATTATGAAAAATTTAATTTTTACACTCGCACTATGCTTTAGCATTCTTTCGTTATCAGCTCACCCGGGCATCTCAGAACTACATCTGAAGTTATATAATAATTGCCCTTTTTTTGTAAAGATTGATAACGTACCCTATAACAATATTTCTTCAGCTTTTAAACTCAATCTAAAGCCGGGTAAACATAGTTTATCAGTTTTTGTATTAAATCATGTTGGATTTAATACTGTTCCAATAAAAATATTTTCAGGTAAAATAAATATTATTCCTAATATGAAAATATATTCTATTATAAGCAGACACGGGCATTATAAAGTAATTTATCAAATAAATCGCCTTAACCCTGATGATTCATATAATAATGATGGTTTTGAATATGGAAATTTCAGTGAAGAAGGTTACAACGATGACATGTATTCCGAACCAGATAATACCCCTTATTCAATATCTGATGCAGATTTCATTTCCTGCTTAAGCACTATAAATAATTCTACATTTGAAAGCTCAAAAGTAAAAATTGCAACAGAAGCTATCAATTCAAATTATTTTACTTCTACCCAGATTTTACAAATATTAAAATGTTTCACTTTTGAATCTAGCAAACTTGAAATAGCAAAACTGGCTTACCAAAAAGTAATTGACAAAGAAAATTTTTTTAAAGTAAATGAGGCATTCTCCTTCGACAGCAGTATCGATGAACTTAGCAAATTCATTGCAGGGTAACAAATATCAATATATACAGCAAATAGAATGCTGCCACTTAAAACCTGAATTCAACTTCAGGTTTTTTATTTTTATAATCGTTGTTATTAGTTTTTTAAAAATGATTTAAACGAGTTATGCAAAAAATATTTATTATAAAAAAGTTCTTTGGTCCCCGCTGCAACCTTTTCCTTATCAATATAAATCATTATTATTTTAATCACTTAGAGGTTGTTAAAAATTTATTAAAAACATTCTGATTTTATTTTTAATACTATTATTTCAAAGATGAAGCCCTTTATTTGTGGCTATTTGTCATAACTACGCCCTTAAGTGCGTAGTTAATAAATACCTCAATTATTTGGACTTTAGTACTGAAATTATAAAATTTAAACAACCTTTTACTATTTGGTTAAAAAATGATTTTGTTTACCTTTATGGTTTCTAAACATTATAGTAATGTCATTCCAATTTCAAAAAAATGAGTTAATCGCTATAACCGGTAGCGGTTCAGTTTCGCCACTTGGTTATGACAACGATTTAATATACTCAAAGTATTTAACAAAAGATACGTGTATAGTTAATAAACCTTTTAACAATAAAATTTATCCTGTTGCACCAATATCAAAACAAGCCGAAGAACAGTTAATCAAGCTCATTCTTGAAAACCCAAAATGTAAAAGAATTGATAAGACTGTTCTGATGGCAATGAAAGCTGCAAAGATAGCTTTTGACCAGTCAGGATGGTCAGCTTCTTCAGCTAGAACTACCGGGATTAATTTTGGATCTTCACGAGGATCAACAGCTTTGTTTGAAGAATTACATGAAGAGTTTCTAAGGGACAGAAATAAAAAAACAGCTATCTCAACCTCGCCATTAACAACTTTAGGTTATGTTTCAAATAATGTAGCATCCTACTTAAATACTTCAGGACCGGTAATAAATACTTCAATTACATGTAGCACCGGGATACAGGCTATTTGCAATGCTATTGCATGGATACGTTCGGGAATGGCAAACCGCTTCATTGTTGGTGGAACCGAAGCTCCTATTACAAAATTCACTATTGCACAAGTTGAAGCTTTAGGAATTTATTCAAAATTATTGAATGAAAAATATCCTTGCGCTCCATTATTCATTGAAAGAAAAGGTGTAAACACTTTTGTTTTAGGCGAAGGTGCTGCTGCTTTGGCAATTGAAAAATTAAATATTCTTGAAGTCAAACAACGTAAACCTCTTGCAATAATTGAGTCTGTAGGATTTTCATACGAGAAGCCACCTTCATTAACAGGACTTTCTGAAGATGGTTCTCTTATCGCTTCATCAATGAAAATGGCTACTCAACAAATGCTGACTGATAATAACGTTGATCTGATAATGTTACATTGTCCCGGGACAGTTAAAGGTGACGAAGCCGAACTCAACGCTGTACATAATGTTTTTTGTAATGATATACCAAATTTATTTTCAAACAAATGGAAAATCGGTCACTCTTATGCAGCATCGCCAGCTCTTAGTGTTGCATTGGGAATTATGTGCATACAAAATAATTATTCACCTAGTTTTCCATACGCTACCGAAATAAAAAATCGTCAACGAAATATCCGTAAAGTGATGATTAATGCTACAGGCTTCGGAGGAAATGCCACATCAGTTATTATTTCTCATCCCGACCTATTCAGTTAATTTAATGAATTACATATTCAATTTAATATTTTAATTTTGTAGAAATATCATTATTCCTATGAAACAGGAACATATTACTTGCATTGCAAAAGAATTAAACATACAGGAAAAACAAGTTGAAAACACGCTATCATTGCTTACAAGCGGAGCAACTATTCCTTTTATAGCACGATATCGTAAAGAAGTTACCGGTTGTCTTGACGAAGTACAGATAGCAGCAATTCGCGATAGGTATAACCAGCTTATTGAAATTGACAAACGTCGTGATGCCATCATCAATTCTATCCGCGAACAGGAAAAGCTTACTAATGAAATTGAAAAGCAATTAAACGAAGCCACCACACTTTCAGAACTTGAAGATATTTATTTACCTTTCAAACCAAAACGTAAAACCCGCGCTACCATTGCCATTGCAAAAGGACTTGAACCTCTTGCAAAAATTATCATGTCGCAGAAAAATGATGATATCAATTTGCAAGCTTCAAAATTTATCAATGAAGAAAAAGGCGTAAAATCAGAAGAGGAAGCTATTTCAGGAGCATGTGATATTATTGCTGAATGGATTAATGAACACCAGTTCACCCGAAAACGCTTGCGGAATTTATTTGAGAAAGAAGCTATCATTACTTCAAAAATCATTAAAGGAAAAGAAACAGACGGTGCTAATTATAAAAATTATTTCGATTGCAGTGAACGATTAATGAAAGCCCCATCGCATCGTGTACTTGCCATGTTCCGCGGAGAAACAGAAGGTTTCTTAAAAATTACCATTTCACCTGAAGAACAAAAAGCAATTGAAATAATTGAATCCATATTTCTGAAAGCAAATAATGAAGCGTCACAATTTGTAAAAAGCGCTATACGCGATAGCTACAAGCGACTTCTATTACCTTCACTCGATACCGAAATCCGACAAGTATCAAAAGAAAAAGCAGATAAAGAAGCTATAAAAGTTTTTACAGAAAACCTGAAACAACTGCTGATGGCTCCGCCACTGGGACAAAAAAGCGTATTGGCAATTGATCCCGGATTTAGAACCGGATGTAAGGTTGTGTGCCTTGATAAACATGGGAAACTTTTACATAACGAAACTATATTCCCGCATCCCCCGGAAAACCAGGTAAAGCAATCCGTAAACAAAATTGAAAGTCTAGTAAATGCTTATAAAATTGAAGCTATCGCAATTGGAAACGGAACAGCCGGAAGAGAAACAGAACGGTTTATAAAAAGTATTCGTTTTAATAAACCCATCGTTGCACTTGTTGTAAATGAAAGCGGCGCTTCGGTTTATTCGGCTTCGGCTATTGCACGCGAAGAGTTTCCGGAATACGATGTTACAGTTCGTGGCGCTGTTTCTATTGGCAGAAGATTAACTGACCCATTGGCAGAACTTGTAAAGATTGACCCTAAATCGATTGGCGTTGGGCAATACCAGCATGATGTGAATCAAAATGAATTGCAGAATAGTTTGAATGATGTTGTTGAAAGCTGCGTGAATGCTGTAGGTGTTGAAATCAACACAGCAAGCAAACAACTGCTGACTTACGTATCGGGCGTTGGTCCTGCTTTAGCGCAAAACATTATTGATTACCGGAATAAAAACGGCGCATTCAAATCACGAAAAGAATTCAGGAAAGTTACACGCTTCGGTGAAAAAGTTTTTGAGCAGGCTGCCGGTTTCCTTCGCATTCATGATGCTGAAAACATTCTCGACCAAAGTGCAGTACATCCCGAAAGTTATCATGTAGTGAAAGCAATGGCAGAAAAATTAAATTGCGAAATAAATGATCTGGTTGCGAATGAAGATGTCAGAAAAAAAATAAACATCAACGATTTTGTAACGGAAACCATTGGTATTCCTACATTGAACGATATCATGAGCGAACTCGCGAAACCCGGCCGCGACCCAAGAAAGAAATTCGATTTCTTCGAATTCGATAATAATGTACATTCCATTAAAGATCTAAAAGAAGGGATGATACTTCCGGGCATTATTACCAACATCACTGCTTTCGGTGCTTTTGTTGATATTGGCGTACACCAGGATGGGCTTGTTCACATAAGCCAGCTTGCCAACCAATTTGTAAGCAACCCAAATGATTTGGTAAAACTGAATCAGAAAGTAAAAGTTAAAGTTCTTGAAATCGACATCGACAGGAAAAGGATTTCTCTTTCAATGAAAGATGTTGAAAATATTTCCTGATCAATAATTTATTCATCAAAACTTCGTTTTATTACTTTTGCAGAAAACTTGAACCATATAATTACAGGATGAATTCTTACTTAAAAATATTTACCTCGACTATTTTACTGGTTTTTATTTCACTTGCTTCGAATTCACAAAGCATCAGGGGCGGATTGATATGCGGGTTTAACAAAACTCAAGTTGATGGTGATGAAGTATATGGCTACCATAAGTATGGTTTAAATACTGGAGCCTTTGCTTCTGTACCTATTAAGAAAAAATTTTCATTCAGTATTGAAATATTATACAATCAGAAAGGCAGTTACCAAAAAGCGTGGCTTATTGATTCAGTAAAAAACGGAGCCTATAAACTTATCCTTAATTACCTTGATGTTCCTGTTCTTTTCCAATATGAAGATAAAGATATCATAAAATTCGGAACAGGTTTTTCCTGGGGACGCCTTGTTGATTTTGGCGAATGGGAGCACAAACAAAAAATTAATTGGGATACCCCTACCGGTCCTTATAAAAAATCGGATATTGATTTTATTTTTGACGTACAGCTTAGACTAATACAAGGTTTTTCATTTGATATGAGATATGCATATTCTGTTGCTAAGATCAGAACGAGAATTTTTCTTACAGGAGAAAAACGCAATCAGTTCAATAACCTTATCACACTAAGGCTTATGTATACTTTCAGGGATAAACCCATGCCTAAGCCGAAAAAGGATAAAGACAAAGAATAAAAAACTTTTTGGTTTTTATAAAAATACTTTTATCTTTGCACTCCCAATTAATGATTAAGGGAGTTTAGCTCAGCTGGTTCAGAGCACCTGCCTTACAAGCAGGGGGTCACTGGTTCGAACCCAGTAACTCCCACAAAGCCGCAGAAAAGCGGCTTTTTTTATGGGGCACTTTGTTTACATTTTATATAGTACAAAAGCTGATCGTTATTATGTTGGTGAAACCTGCAACCTCGAAGAACGTTTAAAAATGCATAACTCAGGGTTTTTCAAAGGTTCTTTCACGAAACAAGCTAATGATTGGAATATTGTTTTTTCATTGGAATGCAATGATATTAATATCGCAAGAAGAATTGAACTGTATATTAAAAAAATGAAAAGCCGCAAATATATTGAAAACCTTATTCATTCACCTGACATTATTAAATCTCAATTTGAAAATTTTTAATTGAATATAGCAGGGGGTCTCTGCCCCGATGAATCGGGACGAACCCAGTAACTCCCACAAAGCCGCAGAAAAGCGGCTTTTTTTATATTATTCAGATTATGAAGATTAAAGCTTCAACATTTATTGTAATTGGAAATTCAGTTGGAATTATTCTTCAGTTTCTTGCAATTATTTTCGGATATTTTAGAAAAGAATTATTTGGAATTGAACCAGGATATGCACCACATAATTTTAGTTTTAATATTGGTTTAATTCTTCCATTAACATTCCTTTCTCTATCTATCACTTTTATAATAGCTATTATTACATTCGTTAGATGGAAAAAATTACCGACAATACATTTTATATATGGAACATTTCCATTTATTATTTTCATGTTTTATTTCTTACTCCAATCGTGGTGGATAGCATATAATCATTAACATATAATATCAGCCACCACAAAAGTGCTTCCGCCAATATAAATCAAATCATTTTTTGTTGCATGTGATTGTGCTGCCTTATATGCATTCTGAACCGAACCGTAAGCAGTCCCGTTCAAGTTATATTTTTTTGCTTCAGTCAATAGTTCATTATCATCCAAAGCTCTGGGCACACTGGCTTTACAGAAATAATACATTGCATTTTCGGGAAGAAGTGGCAAAATTTTATGAATATCTTTATCGTTAACCACTCCAAAAACGATATGTAATTTATGATAGGAAATTTTTTGTAATTGTTTTAACACTTCATTAATGCCGTCAACATTATGACCAGTATCGCAAAAGGTTAAAGGATTGTCGGAAAGTTTTTGCCAGCGTCCTAAAATACCTGTATTTCTTACCACTTTCGCAAATCCATCTAAAATATTTTTTTGTTTTAAATCGTATCCTAGCTTATTCAATACATCTACAACAGTACAAACAGTAATAATATTTTTAGTTTGATAATTACCTGTAAGCTCCGAAACAATTTTAAAATCATTTTTAAAAAACACTGAACATATAGAATTATCAAGCGGTTGAAGCATTAATTCAAGCAAAGGTTGCATTTCAAATTTTTGTAAGATATTTTTTACTTCAAAATGCTTATCCGCAAAAAATATTTCTGATTTTTTTTCTTTGGCTTTTGCTAGAAAAATTTTTCCTGAATGTTCTTGTGTCTCTCCTATTATTACAGGAATATTTTCTTTAATTATTCCTGCTTTTTCTATTGCAATTTTTTCAAGCGTATCGCCTAACAAATTGCTGTGATCCCAACTGATATTGGTAATTACAGAAACTTCAGGAGTTATAATATTTGTTGAATCGAGCCTGCCACCTAGTCCTGTTTCAATTATAGCAATTTCAACTTTTTCATTTCTGAAATAATCAAATGCCAATCCAACTGTCCACTCAAAAAAAGAAGGTTTTATTTTTTCAAATTCTGTTTTATAATGTTCAACAAAATCGACAACATATTTTTCAGAAATCATTTGTCCGTTTATCTTTATCCGTTCGCGGAAATCCTTCAAATGCGGCGATGTATACAATCCTGTTTTAAAACCGCATTCCTGCATTATGGAAGCAAGAAAATGCGATACCGAACCTTTGCCATTGGTTCCGGCAATATGAATGGACTTAAAAGATAAATGAGGCTTTTTTAAAAGTTCGGATATGGCTATAGTATTATTTAAATCGGCTTTGTATGCCGCCGCTCCTACACGATGAAACATGGGTAATTGCTCATACAAATAATCCAGCGTTTGCCGATAATCCATTAATTTAATTTAAGAAAAACATAAGTAATGGTTCCTATCTGTTCAATAGGAGCATTGCTTTTTGAATCGAATGAAGATTTAAGTGCCGCAGCTTCACATTGCTTACGAAGAGTTGTATTGGCTATAGTTGTACCTTTTGCACCAGCTTTTGCAGTAACCACATTTCCTTTTTTATCTACGGTTACAGTAACTACAATTTTCCCTTCATCATCATCATTATATACAGGCTTGGCAAGATTTTTTAATTTCCTTCCTTTTATGTCGTATGAAATTCCGGGACCTGTACCAGGACCGTTTCCGGGACCATTACCTGTACCTACACCACCACCGGTTCCACCACCATTGCCTTCACCACCATCTCCTAAATAATTTTTCGATGTTAAATTACCATTAGGATTTCCCTGGTTTCCTGAACCACCTGCAATTCCTTCGCTTTTATTCTTCTTTCCTTTATAAAGTCCTTTAGGGTCAATAGTAGGCGTAGTAGCAGTTGTTACTTCAGGTTTTACATTTTTATTATTATCGTCTTTTGTAATGGTTGAAACAGTTTCCGATTCGCTGTTTTCCTGTGTAACATAACTATCAGGTGTAAAAAGTTTAACAGGTTTTTCATTTACAAAATCAGGCATTGATAAATCAGCAATCTGTTCACTGCCTATTCCGGTTTCAGAATTTCCAAGATTAACTTCAATTCCCATACCTGGTCCGCCACCTCCCGGTTCTATTGGAGGTATAGGTGTTTTAAAAATAAATAATATGAAAAACAAAAGAAGTAATCCATGAAAAACTACGGTGCCTATTAAACCGGCATACCAGTAGTTATCTGACTTATATGTTGCGTCACTAGCCATTAAGCGTTTTAGTAGCTAAAATCATTTTAACATTCAGTTTATTTCCAATCTGAAGCACATCAACCAAATCCTGTATCGATAATGCATTATCAACACGCAAAACAACAATGGCATCTGACGAACCTTTTATTTCTTCTGCAAGCAGAACTTCTAAATTATCTTTTGTTGTTTCAGTGTTTCCAATATAATAACGTTTATCTTTTGTTATTGATAATGCCACTTCCTTTTTATGCATTGCCTGACTGCTTTTAGAATTGGGCAAAGTAAGTTTAATCACGCTTGGATTAAGGATTGTTGACATGATAATAAAGAACAGCATCAGAAAGAACATTATGTCGTTCATAGCTGAAGTGCTGACTTCAGCACCTATTTTTTTTCTTTTTCTCAGGTTCATTTTGTTGGCTCCTGTAATAAATCCATGAATTCAACGGCAGCATGCTCCATTTTCTGTACTGCTTTTTCAATCATTATATTTAACCAATGATAAAAAATAAATGATATAACTCCAACTATCAATCCTGCTGCACTTGATACCATTTTTGTATATAAGCCTGCTGAAACACTATTTATACTTACATCACCCGATAGAGAAATATCGTGAAAAATTTTGATTACACCTATAATTGTTCCCACAAAACCAAGCATTGGAGCTACTCCAGCACAGATTGAAAGAATAACTAAGTTTCTTTCAAGTTTATAAACTTCAAATTTTCCTATAATTTCTATTGCTTCTTCAATTTCTTTGAGCGGACGACCAATTCGCATTATCCCTTTTTTTATCATGCTTGCAATAGGCTTATTGGTAGATTTACAAAGTGCCAAAGCTGAATCGACTTTCCCAGCTAAAATGAATTCACGAATGCTATTCATAAAATTACTTTCTTCACGAGTAGCTTTTCTAATTGAAAAATATCGTTCAATAAAAACATAAATCGCAATGATTGAGAGCAATGCTATAGGAATCATAATGACTCCTCCTTTTTCCAGCAGGTCTAAAAATGAAATCGATTCTACAGGTTTTTCAGCAACCGGTGTATTTACAACCTGATTTACTGTTTTGGCTGCTGTGTCAGCAACATTGGTTACTACTTGCAATAATATTCCTAACATGTTTTTTTATTTTTAATGTGTAAATTTAAATAGAATCAACCCATGAAATTTTTCAATCACATATAAATGTTAACACCGTCATGTTAATAATATAACAACGAAACGGATGATTTATTATACAGAAAAAATAATAAAAGATAAAATATTTTTCAGGGAAGATAAATTGCACCCGACGAATGATCCCTACTGGCGCCGGTTACAGAAGACAAGCAATTTATTTCGTTATTCATTCTCAGCAATCCCAAAAAAGCAAAAACCAATGCTTCTTTATATTCAACAGTAGTATTGTCGGGAATAATTATTTCATGTGTTGAAAAATCAGTTATTCGCGAAATCAAATGTTTGTTGTATGCACCTCCACCAGTCACAAGAGCTTTTCCAGTTTTCTCGGAATTTAAAATAACAGAAATTTGCAAAGCTACATGCTCACAAAAAGTGTAAAGTTTATCTTCAACACTAATTTTATATTTTTCGATGAGAGGGAAAATATTTTTATCAACCCACTCTCTTCCTAATGATTTCGGATATTTCGAAAAATAGAATTCCAGGTTGTTCAGTTCATCAAACAAATCATTATTTAAATTACCGTGCGATGCAATCAGTCCATCATTATCGAATGGTATCCCAAGTAGTTCTGCATATTTATTCATAACAATATTGACCGGACAAATATCAAATGCAATGCGTTTGTCATCTTTATCAAAAGAAATATTTGCAAAGCCACCAAGATTTATACAAAAATCGAATTCAGAAAATAAATATTTATCACCAATCGGAACCAAAGGAGCACCTTGTCCTCCAAGAGCTACATCACCTGAGCGAAAATCACAAATTACCGGAAGTCCTGTAACAGCAGCTATTGCAGAGCCATCACCTATTTGAAATGTCATACGCTTTTCAGGTTGATGAAAAATAGTGTGCCCATGTGATGCAATAAAATCAATAGGTAATTTATTCTTTAAAATAAATTTATTAACCAGTTTCCCAAGATAAGCACCATATTCTGTATGTAACAATATCAGGTGTAATGCATCGGAATTTATTGCATGGTTTAATTTTTCTTTCCAGGTATAATCGTATTGAAATGTTTCTGCAACAATAATTTTATAATTCCATTTATTACTTTCAAAATAAAATTGACAACAAGCAACATCAACTCCATCAAGTGAAGTGCCCGACATTATTCCAATTATATTATACTCTTTCATAGTTTTTACAATGCTTCCAGCACTTTTTCCAATTTAATTCCTCTCGAACCTTTTATTAAAAAATAATTATTCGATGGATTTATCTTTTTTAAATATTCCAATGCTTCATCAGAATTGACAAAGGCTTTAATATTATTGTTTTTATTTATTGAAGAAAAAACATTTCCAACCAGAATCACATTTTTTATTCCGGAAGATTCAATCAGGTTTAATATTTTTTCATGTTCAACTAAAGCGTCATTCCCAAGTTCGCGCATATCACCAATAATCATAAATTTATTTTCTGCATCAACATGAATAAAATTTTTAATAGAAGCATCCATACTGGTTGGGTTGGCATTGTATGCATCCATTATTATTGTATTACGTGAAGTTTTGATTATTTGAGAACGATTATTGGAAGGAATATATTCTTCGATTGCTTTGACAATATTTTTCTCATCAACTTTAAAGTATGAGCCAATACAAATTGCAGCCATTATATTTTCGAAATTATAAAAGCCAAATAAATTTGTTGGAATTTCAATTGAAGAATTATTATTAAGCCATTTAACTTTTAATAATGGGTTGCTTTCAATTATTTCTCCCCTGCATGAACTTTCACTAGATACGCCATAAGTAACGCGTTCAATTTTTTCAGAAGAGTTCATCAGAAATTCATTATCACTACAAACAAAAACTTTTCCTTGTAAATTTTTTATAAAATCATACAATTCTTTTTTTGTTTTTGCCACACCTTCAATACTGCCAAAACCTTCGAGGTGTGCTTTCCCGATATTTGTAATAATTCCATAATCAGGATGTGATATTTTACAAAGCAGTGCAATTTCACCGGGATGATTGGCTCCCATTTCAATTACTGCAATTTCAGTATTTTGATTTACTGATAATATAGTAAGAGGAACCCCAATATGATTATTTAAATTTCCTTTTGTATATAACACATTATATTTTTTTGACAAGACAGCAGCAATAAGCTCTTTGGTTGTTGTTTTACCATTGGTTCCGGTAATGCCAATAAATGGAATTTTAAATTGTTGACGATGATATATTGCTAATTCCTGTAAAGTCTTCAGTGTATCTTCAACAAGAATAAATTTTTCATTTAAAACAAATTTTTCATCATCAACAACTGCATAGCTGCAACCATTGTCAATTGCTGTTTTTGCAAATTGATTGGCGTTAAAATTCTCGCCATGTATTGCAAAAAATAATGAGTTGTTTACTATTTTTCTTGTATCGGTACATATATTCCCACACTTAAGAAATATTTGATATAATTGATCTATAGTCATCATAAACTTATAATTGAAAACCCCATTTACAAAATGCAAATGGGGTTTTAATATTTTAATAAATTAGATTTTAATTACCTCCTATAGGACTACCAACGCGAGTCATTGCACAACGGAAACCTATATAGCTTGTAGATAATGATTCATCAAGAAATCTGCGGGTACCTGCTACTAAGAAATATGCTCTATCATTCCAGGAACCACCTTTATATACACGAGATTTATCATTAATCATTGATGTATTACTATAATCATACATCAAATTTGAAGTACTTAAGCTATCGTCTTCTCTTGCTAGCCAATCATGATCAATTGCTGAAGTCCAATCTCCATCAAGATAATTTATATTATCCGATTTTCTATAATTTCTTCTTCCGGCAGATTCCTGTATAGTAACATTACGCCACATAATATTCCCTAAAGTGTCTTTTTCTGCAATATTACCTTCTTCATCAGTAACTTTAGTTTTAAAGACATTACCTCTATAAGGATTAAAATCCGACATGTCTTCCGGAGAAAGAGGTCTATATACGTCCATTACCCATTCAGCAACATTACCAGCCATGTTATACAAACCATAATCATTAGGCCAATAAGAAATAACTGGTCCGGGAATATCAGCAGCATCATTCAGATTACCTGCTACACCCATATTATCACCTCTACCTCTTTTAAAATTAGTTACAAAATCTCCAAGGTTTTTATCCATATCTGTACGAATTATATGACCGTTCCATGGATATAATCTTCTTTCAATAACACGTTCAAATAAAGTATTTCCTATTAAACCCAATGAAGCAAATTCCCACTCTGCTTCAGTAGGTAGTCTGTATTTTGGTAAAAGAATGCCATCTTCCATTCTAACTTTACGTGTACCCTGACCACTTGGATTCAAATCAATAAGGTCATTCTTTACAAGACCTTCATATTGACCTGCTAAGTATGCTTCTGTATTAAAGTTATCTTCATTCGATTGATCTGGGTTGGTTTTTAATATTCCCTCACGAATAAGGATATATTCGTTTACCCTATCCGTTCTCCATGCACAATAATTGCTTGCCTGTAACCAACTTACACCCACTACAGGATAATCTCTGTATGCCGGATGACGTAAATAATATTCTACAAAAGGCTCATTATATGCAAGTTTATCACGCCATACTAATGTGTCTGGTAAAGCTTTTTTATATACTTCAGGAAAATCAACACCATACACTCTTGTTAACCAATAAAGGTACTCAAGCCAATCAAGATTTCTTATCTCAGTTTCGTCCATATAAAACGAAGAAACGGTTACTCTTCTTGGAATGTTATTCCAATCGTATAATACATCCTGTTCAGTACGACCCATTGCATAAGTACCGCCTTCAACAAGAATCAAACCCGGACCAGTTTCCTGTTCTTCATAAGGAACTACTTCAAATCCGCCATTTTTAGGTTGGTTATATTCCCAGCCTGTAGTCGAGGATTGGTCTTTTTTGCAAGCTGCTAAGGATAAAATCGCAACTGCTAAAAATAACTTGGAAATAGTTTTTCTGTTCATTATCATATTGATTTGTTTTTTCAATAATAACTAAAATGATGGGCAATTTATTGCTCTGATACGTTTCTTTTTTGGACGACAATCAAACTGTAGGGCAAAAGATACTTCGTGAGCACCACCAGAAGCACTACTAAGCTTGGATACTGTAACATCATAACTGTATCCTATCTTCACAACACTAGTCTGTAATCCTATTAATGCAATAAAAGCATCAGGATTATCAAAACCCTGCCTAAACCATAAACCACCAACCAGAGGATATTTATTATAATATAACCCATAGTTTATCTCTTCAAAGTCAAGCTGCTTCATAAAAAGAATGTTCGGCGATATGGTTGGATCTTCAATTTTTCTTCTTCTTCTATGATGTTCCAGATCAATAACACCTCCAGCATGAACAGTTATGCGCATAGGAAGTTTACTAACCGAGAAAAAACCTTCATTTGGTTCAGTTAAGTGATTAACAGCAACACCGCCATATACACTCTCGCTATAACCAAGTATACCTGCGCTAAAATCTACAGTTCCTTTTGTTAGCTCACTTGGTTTGGTTTCATTAGTAAAATATACAAATCCATAACGGGGATCTATTTGATCACCAAAAGTAAGCTTTTCCCAATCTAGGCTTTTTTGAAAATATGTTGCCTGAAATCCGGCTTTTATAGAAAAATACCTGCTAACCTGAAGTCTATAGGAATAAATTCCGCTGATTATAGTTGTATTTAAAGTAGACTCTCCTGCCTGATCTGAAGTGAACATTAAACCTACACCGCCGGCAAGATTTTCTACATGTTGATCGTATGATGCATTATACGTAACATAATTTCCGGCTATTGAAGGCCATTGATTACGGTAATTCATAATTAAACGTGGACAAATTGCTGTTCCGGCAAACGCAGGATTAAGATATAAAGGATTAGCATAATATTGCGAATAATGCGGATCTTGAGGGTATAGAGAAACTCCTGACAATATAATTAATACAAGTAGGAAAATCTTTTTTAAGCCAATCATAATATTTTTTTCAAATAAATCTTAATTAAGATGTTACAATATTACATATTTTTTTAATTATGACAATATTTTTTAAGCAAACTAAAAAAATAAATATTTGTATCTCTACTTTACTTTATACACAAATAAGAAAAATAAAGTTTCATTATTCCAGATATTTATTTTTATAGAAATACTATTTCTTCTAATAAATTCCACTTTCATAATATAAACAAAGCAGTATATATTTTATTGTTTAAATTTGCAATTTATTAAGAAAAAAATTAAAAAATAAAAGAACCTTACAAAATAAAGCTTTGAAATAACCTACTCAATTGATTTTATAATGATAATTATATTTAAAATATCATTAAATAAAATAAATTTGCGCTAAATATAAGAAAAAATATTGCGGAAAACACTTAGATATCAAATAATTTTTTTAAAATTCTTTCATTATATTTTTTTTACATACAGTTTAAATATATATTTAAACAATGTATTTTTATAAAAACAATAAAATATGATAATAATCGTTTTCATAAAGATTTTCAATAAATAAAAACAGTATACAAATATAGCGAATGAATATTACTGCAAAAAACAGATTATTTTTAATTCCATTTCTTTTGCTTTTTACTTATACCTCTTTATTAGCACAAACTAAAGATACGAAGCAAAAAAGAAACATTACCTGGACAGGAACTAAATCATTTTTTATTAATGAAACTGATTCCGTTCATTATCTAAGTTTTGATGGTGCTTCTTACATTAAGAATATACCCTGTTTCTCCGAAAAAATAAAGCTTTTTGATTATAATAATTATTCGGTTGAAATTACTGATGCCAGTTATGAAGAATGTACTGCGGAAGAAATAAAATATCTTGATAATTCCTTATTTAAAAAAAATATAGAAGTATCCTCTTCTGTCAACTTCGAAAAAAAATCTCCATATCTCTGTATCTCATTTTTTCCTTTCAGAATAAATCAATCAACTGGAAAAACAGAAAAGCTTATTTCATTTAATTTAAATATTCATAAAATACCAAATTCTTCAACTTTAAATGATAAAAAGAAAATATATACCAATTCATCAGTTCTGGCATCAGGAAATTGGTATAAGATAGCTGTAAACCAAAGCGGAATTTATATTTTAACCTATAACGATCTTGTTTCACTTGGGATTAATATTGGTTCTATAGATCCCAGAACTATTAAAATATATGGTAACGGCGGTGGAATTCTTCCTGAAAATAATTCTTCATTCAGGTATGACGACCTTGTTGAGAATCCAATTTTTATTTATGGAGAATCAGATGGAAGCTTTGATTTGAACGACTATATACTCTTTTATGGTGATGCTCCTGTTCAGTGGAATTATAATACTATTGATAATAAATTTCATCATCAAACAAACTATTATAATGAGGTTACAACATACTTCCTTACTTCAGGCAGCAATAATGGAAAACGAATTTCATTACAAAGCTCATCTTCACTTACCGCGAATAAATTCATTACAAATTTTAATGATTATGCCTGTCATGAAAAAGATTCATTCAATTTAGTTTCTTCAGGTAAAGAATGGTATGGTGAACCATTCGACATACAGACATCCTACTCATTCAGTTTCAATTTTCCAAATATCGATAATACAACTGTAGCAAATATCCAAACTGATATCGCCAGTAAATACACTTCGAGCAATTATTATTCAGTAGAATATTCAGGTAATTCATACACCTCAATAATTTCGGGCGTTTCAGGAGAATATGTTTACGCTGCAACCAAAACAGAATCTGCAAATTTTTATCCTTCCGGCGATAATATAAATGTTACAATAAAAAAAACAACCTCAGGAGCAATAGGTTGGTTAAATTATATTGAATTAAATGTAATGAGACATTTAACTTTCTCCGGTTCACAATTAATATTCAGAAATGCTTCTAGTGTTGGGACAGGGAACATATCAGAGTTTACCATTGGTAATGCAAGTCCAGATTTAAAGATTTGGGATATAACTAATCCTATTAATGCAGTTGAACAACAATACACACTTTCGGGAAGTAACGCACAATTTAAAATTGCTACTGATACATTAAAAGAATTTATAGCTTTTAACGGAGCTTTTTATTTAAAACCTATTATTATAGGAAAAATTGAAAATCAAAACCTGCATGCTTTAGGTCAAGTAAATTATATAATAGTTACTCATCCTGATTTCATTTTAGAAGCAAATCGTCTTGCAAGTTTTCATTCTGATAATAATGGATTGACCTCAGTTGTTGTTACCCCAGCCCAGATATATAATGAATTTTCTTCAGGAAATCAAGATGTTTCAGCAATAAGAGATTTTGTAAAAATGTTTTATGACAGAGCATCTGGAGAAGATGAATCACCTAAATATTTATTATTATTCGGTGATGCATCCTACGATTATAAGAATAAAATTACTGATAACACTAATTATATCCCAACATTTGAATCAACTTTTGCTATAAGTTATTCCGACTCTTATGCTACTGATGATTTTTTTGGATTCCTCGACTACAATGAAGGTTCTTATGTAAACAGTTTGCTTGATATTGGCATTGGTCGCTTTCCAGTTAAAACAGAAGCGGAAGCGAGTACAATGGTCGATAAGGTAACAGAATACTATAAAATTTATGATCCTGGTACATCTTCTGAAGAATGCACTAGTTATTCATCATATAATCCCGGTGATTGGAAAAATACTATATGTTTTGTTGCTGATGATGAAGAAAATAATATGTTTTTAAATTATTCAGAAAATTATTCAAATTATATCGATACTACTTATAATAATTATAATATTGACAAAATATACAGTGATGCTTACATACAGGAAACGGGCTCAGGTGGTCAGAGGTACCCGGATGTGAATGATGCAATTAACAAAAGGGTTGAGAAAGGAGCACTAATAATTAATTATGTTGGACACGGAGGAGAAGTAGGCTGGGCACTTGAACGGATACTACAAACATCCGATATTCAGAACTGGAAAAATATCCATAACTTACCTTTATTTATCACAGCCACATGCGAATTTAGCAGGTTTGATGATCCAAAAAGAACTTCTGCTGGGGAAATGGTTATATTAAATTCACAGGGAGGAGGTATAGCACTATTAACAACCTCAAGAGTTGCATATGCTAATTCTAATGATGCATTAAACAGACAATTTTATAAAAATGCATTTAAAAAAATAAATGGGGAATACTCAACTTTAGGGGATTTAATAATGATTTCAAAAAATTATAACGGAAGCTATGTTGACACTCAAATTAAAAACTTTATTTTACTCGGCGATCCCGCTCTTACACTTGCTTATCCGGGAAATAAAGTTATAACAACACAGGTAAATCAACATGATACGATGACTGTTATCGATACATTAAAAGCACTTTCAAAAGTTACTATTTCGGGAATCATTGCAGATAATACAGGACAAAAACTTACTAATTTTAACGGCATGGTTTATCCTACTGTCTTTGATAAAAAATCTGCAATAAAAACATTGGGAAATGATGCTTCAAGTAATGTTACTACTTTTTTAGTACAAAAAGGGATTTTATATAAAGGCAAAGTTAGTGTAACTAATGGCAATTTTACTTTTTCATTTATTGTCCCTAAAGATATAGCATACAATTATGGCGAAGGTCGTATAAGTTATTATGCAAGCAATGGAGCTATTGATGCTAATGGATATTATGAAAATCCATTTTTCATTATTGGGGGATCCGATACAAACTCTGTTAAAGATAATGCAGGTCCGGAAATTAAACTATATTTAAATGATTCAAATTTTGTAAATGGAGGATTGACCAACGGAAACCCATTCATATTAGCATATTTAAAAGATACAAATGGGATTAACACTGTTGGAAATGGCATTGGACATGATATTGTCGCCATTGTTGACGCCAACTCAAGCGACCCTATAATACTTAATGACTATTACGAAGCTGATTTGAACAGTTATCAGAAAGGCAGTATACGTTATCCGCTTGATGATTTATCAAATGGCACACATACATTAAATTTGAAAGTTTGGGATATTTACAATAATTCTTCTGAAGCATCAATAGAGTTTGTTGTTTCGCCATCTGCAGATCTGGCATTATACCATGTTTTAAATTACCCAAATCCTTTTACAACAAGTACTGATTTTTATTTTGAACATAACTATCCATGTTGTAATCTTGATGTACAAATTCAGATTTTTACCGTATCGGGAAGACTTATAAAAACAATTCACCAGGAAGTTTTAACAAATGGATACAGGGCTGAACCTATTACCTGGGACGGACTTGATGATTACGGCGACGTTATTGGAAAAGGTGTCTATATTTATAAGTTAAAAATAAGAAACAGCGATAATAAAACTGCTGAAAAAACTGAAAAATTGGTAATCCTGCGGTAATTTATATTATCTTTTTTCTTATATTTGTATAATTAATTTTCTATGAATAGACTGTTTCTATCTGTTTTTATTTTATTTTCACTTTCATCATTTTCACAGAAGTGTATTTTACCTGTTTCCATTTCATGGGAAAACCCTGTTGATAATTATAATTCCTCATCTGATAATAAGGTAATCTATTTTTCCAATGCAAAATATTACGATAATAATTCATTGCCTTTTTTTGAAAATAATATTCCTCTTCAGTCAACTGAAATAATTAATAATGCAAATATTGAAGAACCTGTTTTTATTACCCCTTCAGAAGAAGAATTAAATATTCTATCAACTAATAAAATAATTATTTCAAATGAAAATATCCTGATAAATACCCGTTATGAAATTGCAGCAAAAAAGCGTTCAGGGATTTTATCTTTTATTCCTTTCCGGAAAAATGTTACAACAGGAAAAATTGAAAAACTTAAAAGCGCTGATATTATTTTTGAAAAAACACCTGTATTAAATTCTACAAAACAAAAACATAGTTATGCAGAAAACTCTCTCCTGTCAACGGGTACATGGTATAAGCTAAAAGTTAAAGAGGAAGGTGTTTATAAAATAACATACAACGACCTTATACAGCAAGGGATTGATGTATCATCAATAAACCCTTTAAATATAAGGATTTTTGGAAATGGCGGAGGAATGCTTACTGAAGCAAACTGGGAAAGTAATTTCGATGACCTTATTGAAAATGCAATTTATGTTGAAGGTGAAAGCGATGGTGTTTTTAATGCCAATGATTATATTCTTTTTTATGGACAGGCTGCAACAAAAGTTAATTATGACACTCTTAAAAATATTTTTTACCATGTAAATAATATTTACTCTGATTACACATATTATTTTATCAATTTTAATTCACAACCCGGTAAACGAATTGCTACACAGGCTTCTGAGACAAGCACCCCCAATTACATAATTACAAAATTCAATGATTTTTATTACCACGAAAAAGATTCAATAAATATTTTAAAATCAGGAAAAGAGTGGTATGGCGAATACTTTGATGGCATTTCTGAAAAAAATATAACCTTTAAAATTCCTAATATTGATATATCTACACCGGCAATTTTAAAATTGAATATTGCTGCAAGAAATTCAAACGACACATCTATTATTGAATTTTCAACCGATAATAAAAATAAATCTTTTACCATTCAGCCTATCCCTGCAGGGTTTACAGCTGATTATGCTATAATTGGTGAAGATTCATTAAGCTTTCCGCCTAATGATGAAAATATAAATGTAAATATTAAAAACACTACAGCAGGAGCTGTAGCATGGTTAAATTTTATTGAAATTAATGCTGTACGTAATTTAATATTTTCATCACCGCAAATGTTATTCAGAAATACATCTTGTATTGGTACAGGCAAAATAACAGAATTCAAATTGGCAAATGTTTCACCTGATATAAAAATATGGGATATTACAGATCCTTTTAATATTAGCAACCAGGAATTTTCCATAAATGCTGCTACCGCTAGCTTTAGTTTAGCAACTGATTCACTTAAACAATTTATAGCTTTTGATTACACAAATTTTTATAAGTCCGAATTTATTGGCAAAGTCGAAAATCAAAATATTCACGGAAGTACCACTCCTGATATGGTAATAGTTACCAACCCGCTTTTTAAAACACAGGCGCAACGTATTGCAAATATTCATGAAACGCTTGATAATTTTAATGTTGCTATTTATACTCCTGAAGAAATATATAATGAATTCTCATCCGGCTCCCCTGATATTACCGCTATACGTAATATGATGCGAATGTTTTATGACCGTTCAGATGCAACAAATGATTATCATAAATATTTACTATTATTTGGCGATGCCTCGTATGATTACAAAGGAATATTACCCGGCAATACGAACTTTGTTCCCACTTATCAATCTCATAGCTCTTTGGTACTTGTTACATCATATTTAACTGACGATTATTATGGAGTACTTGACAGCACTGAAGGATATTATTCAAATGGCTCACTTGATATTGGAATAGGAAGGTTTCCTGTAAAAACAATAGAAGAAGCGCAAGGAGTAGTTAATAAAATTGAAGCTTATCTATCAAAAAACGATACTTATACTGAAACCAACGGGTGCAACACATACACCCAGGAAAATTCAGGCGACTGGAGAAATATTTCTTGTTTTATTGCCGATGATGAAGATAATGACTTACATATCGATCATGCAGAAACAATAGCAAAATACGTAGATACAACGTATAATAATAATAATGTTTATAAAATTTACCTTGATGCATATAAACAATTCGATAATTCCTATCCCGATGTAAACAAAGCCATAGATGAACAATTACAGAGAGGCTGCCTGCTTTTAAACTATACAGGACATGGAGGTGAAACAGGTTTGGCAGGAGAAGGAATTGTTCAAATATCTGATATTCTTAAATGGTCAAACATCAATAATATGCCAGCTTTTATAACGGCATCATGTGAGTTCAGCCGTTTCGATGACCCATCAAGAACATCGGCGGGAGAACTGGTTTTACTTAACCCTCATGGAGGAGGAATCGCTTTATTCACTACCACACGTATCGCGTTTGCATATTCAAACCTGAATTTTAATAAAAGTTTTTGTAAAAATGTTTTCTTAAAAGACAGTATTAATGGATATCCAAGATTAGGTGATATACTTTCAAAATGTAAAAATGAAAACGGATGCATCATCAATATACGGCATATTGTTTTGCTTGGCGACCCTGCGTTAAGATTATCATACCCGGAAAATACGGTAGTTACAACCCACATCAATAATCATGAAATACAAACTGTACCTGATACGCTTATTCCTTTAAAACAATATACAATTAAAGGAATCATACAGGATGCGGGCGGAAATAAATTATCTAACTTTAACGGTTTAATTTATCCTACCGTATATGATAGTAAAATCTGGAATACAACATTAGCTAATGATGCAACGAGCATTCCCTATTTATTTAACACCCAGGAAAAAATTATTTTCAAAGGGAAAACATCTGTAATAAATGGCGATTTCGAATTTTCATTTGTGGTTCCCAAAGATTTAAATATTGATTATGGTCAGGCAAGAATAAGTTACTACGCAAAAAATGAATACACTGATGCTAACGGTTATTACGAAGGTTCTGACTTTATGATTGGAGGAATAGAATCCACGACAACAAACGATGATAAAGGTCCTGATATAAAACTTTATATTAATGATACTACTTTTATTTCAGGAGGGACTACAGATGCAAACCCTATATTTATTGCGTATCTTGAAGACACTACAGGCATTCAATGCACCGGGTATGAATTGGGTCATGATATGGTTGCTACACTTGATGATTCTGTAAAATATATTTTAAATGATTACTATACTCCTGAAATGAATACTTATAAAAAGGGTATAATTAATTTTCCTTTTACTTCTTTATCTGAAGGCATACATACAATAAATTTAAAAGCCTGGGATATAGCTAATAATTCTTCCAGTACTACTATTCCTTTTATTGTTACAAAACCGGGCAATCTTTCATTCAAAAATTTATTTAACTTCCCCAATCCTTTTAATGAAAGTACTTGTTTTTATTTTGAACATAATCAGCCATGCTGCGATATAGATGTTGAAATAGAAATTTTTAACATTACCGGACTTCTTGTAAAGGAAATTAAACAAACCATTTTAACATCCGGAAATAATTTTAACACTTTATGCTGGGATGGATGTGATAATGCTGGAAATCGCTTAAACAGCGGTGTTTACCTATACAGAATAAAAGTTATTTCAGGAAATGACTCATGGCTTGAAAGCACAAACAGGCTTATTATTTTAAGGTAAACAATAAGTATAAATATTTTTCGTTACATTTGCATACTTAATTAATTTTCGATATGAAAAAAGTTTTTTTATACCCGACAATTATCTTGAACATTGGGTTATTTTTAATTTCAATTAGTGTTATTTCTCAGAATTCTTCAACTAGTAATGTTTTTCAGTATTCCAACAAAGACCTGAATACTATAACAACAGCAGTTCCTTTTTTAATGATTGCTCCTGATGCCAGAGCCGGAGCTTTAGGTGATGCCGGTGTTGCATCTACTCCTGATGCCAATTCATTGCATTGGAATCCTGCAAAATATGCTTTCATTGAAAAAAACATGGGATTCTCTGTTTCATACAGCCCATGGTTAAGAGCTTTAGTCAATGATATTAACCTGGCTTATCTTACAGGCTATAAAAAATTTGGTAAAGACCAGGCAATAGCAGCTTCTCTTTTATATTTCTCATTAGGCGACATTACATTCACTGATATTAATGGTACCAATATAGGTCAATTCAGACCCAGTGAATATGCTTTTGATGTTTGTTATGCCAGAAAATTTTCAGAAGTAATATCTGGAAGTGTAGCTCTTCGTTATATACACTCAAATCTTACTGGTGGCAATTTTGTTGGCGGAGCTGAATCACACCCGGGAAATTCAATAGCTACTGATATTTCCGCATTTTATCAAAAAGATTTGGAATTTGGAAAAACTCCTGCAAAACTTGGAGTTGGCATTAATATTTCCAATATAGGTCAAAAAATTTCTTATACTGAAACTACTGAAAGAGATTTTATTCCAATGAACTTACGAATTGGTCCATCATTAACTGTCGATATTGATGAATATAATCAAATAGCTTTTTTACTTGATATTAACAAACTACTCGTTCCAACTACTCCTGTATACGAAACGGATTCTAATGGACTTCCTGTTACTGATGCATATGGGAATAATATTATACTCGCAGGCAAAGATCCAAATGTTTCGGTTGTAAGTGGATTATTCCAGTCCTTTGGTGATGCTCCGGGAGGATTCAAAGAAGAGATCCGTGAATTCACAATTTCAACCGGTGTAGAATATTGGTACGACAAACAATTTGCTATTCGCGGTGGTCTTTTTTATGAAGATAAAACAAAAGGTAACCGTAAATATTTCACACTTGGCGCAGGTTTAAAATATAATGTTTTTGGGCTTGACTTTGCATATCTTATTCCTATTGAACAACGCAATCCGTTAGAAAACACTTTGCGATTTACATTATTATTCGATTTCGACGCGTTTAAAGAACAAAACAAAACCGAATAATGAAACCCCGCATCGGCTTTGGTTTCGATGTTCACCAATTAACTGAAAACCGCGATTTTTTTCTTGGCGGAATAAAAATTCCTCACACTAAAGGGGCATTAGGTCATTCCGATGCTGATGCGCTAATACATGCAGTTTGTGATGCCTTGCTTGGCGCTGCAAATCTTGGAGACATAGGAAAACACTTTCCCGACACTTCTGCAAAATATAAAAATATCGACAGTAAAATTCTGCTGAAAGAAGTTGTAAAATTATTAGAAGAAAAAAAATATTCTATCGGAAATATTGATATTACAGTGTGTTTACAAAAACCAAAAATTGCTCAATACATTTCTGAAATGAAAAAAACTATGGCTGATGTAATGCAAATAACTGAAGCAGATTTATCAATAAAAGCCACAACAACCGAAAAGCTTGGATTTACGGGCAGGGAAGAAGGTATTGCTGTATATGCTGTTGCTATAATTTTCTAACTTATACCGATCCGTAACAGGTCGCCGCGGCGACTACAAAAATAATTTTCCAACAAGCGTTACTATCGGCATAACTCGTTCTAATAATTTTTTCAAAATGGATAAGAACGAGTATATAACATATCTTAATAACCTTATTGCTTTTTAAAAACAGCCTAATCTTCTATAAAAAAGCATTAATCATCTATTTTATTTCAACATATCTTTTAAATAATATAAATTTGTATTTATTGCAGGTTATTGGTATTAAATGTCTAAGAATAATATTTATAAAACTCTAATTAAAGTTTTTACTCATATTATAGTATGGATTATATTATTATGGGTTCCTTTTCTATTTATGCCTATTTCCTACGATTTTGAGGCATTCCAGTTTGGACCTTTATCACCATTTTTGTCTGCTGCAATTATTTTTTACATTAACTATTTTAAACTGATTGACCGTTATTTCATAAGCAAAAAATATTATAAATTTTTTCTCATCAATTTATTAATTTTCATTTTCTTTATTATTATACTTGAATATTTAAGGCAAATAAGAACAAATGTACCTCCGGATTTTGATAGACCACATCCACACGAACGCGATCATCATCCTGATAATATTCTTTTCTTAATTTTCGATTCACTTCAATTTAAAGATTTTATTACATACAGTATTTCATTAATATTCTGCATAAATATAAGGGTTACTCAAAAGCTTTCGAGAAGCGAGAGAGAAAGACAAAGAATAGAAAAAGAAAATATACAATCGACACTGATGCTTTTAAAATACCAGGTACAGCCTCATTTCTTTTTTAATTCATTAAATAATATTTATACACTTATTGAATCGTCGCCGGAGAAAGCGCAGGATGCATTATATAATCTAGGAAAGCTAATGCGATACCTGTTATATGAAAAGGAATCTGTACAACTTGATAATGAAATTGAATTTCTGAAAAAATATATTTCACTGATGGAACTTCGCCTTCGTGAAAACATAATTATCCGCACCTCTTTCCCTGAAGACACCGGAAATTTAAAAATTGCACCTTTACTGTTTATTCCATTAATTGAAAATGCTTACAAGCATGGAATCTCTTCTACAGAGCCATCTATAATAAGCATGGAGATGAAATTATCGAAAAATAAAATATTTTTTATTATAGAAAACTCTCACTTCCCAAAAGATTCGAATGATAAAAGCGGTTCGGGAATAGGGCTTCAGAATTTAGAGCAGCGCCTTAACCTGATATACCCCAATAAGCACCAGATATATAAAAATGTTGAGAACGGTATGTTTAAAGTTCAGTTAACTATTGACCTTTCTTAATAAAATTTCATATATTTGCTTAAAGCTTATGAAAAAAATCTCCTGTATCATTATTGACGACGAGCCTCTTGCATTGCAGTTAATAGAAGGCTATGTAGATAAAACGCCATTCCTGGATTTAAAAGGAAAATTCTCAAATGCATTTGATGCGATATTATTTTTAAATAATGAAAAAACAGACTTGGTTTTTCTCGATATTCAAATGCCCGACCTTAACGGACTTGAGCTTTCGAAAAAAATAAAAGATAATACCAGAATAGTTTTTACAACCGCTTTTGAAGAATATGCTATTGAAGGTTTTAAAGTAGAAGCTCTTGATTACTTGCTGAAACCTTTTAATTATGACGATTTCTTTTCAGCATCACTGAAAGCATTAAGATGGTTTGAACTGGTTAACTCGCCCGACAAACAAAGCTCCCCACAGGATGATTATATTTATGTAAAATCGGAATACAAACATATAAAAATCATTCTTAATGATATTATCTACATTGAAGGTTTGAAAGACTATGTAAAAATATGGTTGCGTAATGCTGAAAAACCAGTTCTTTCCCTGATGAGTTTAAAATCGCTGGAGGCCGAGCTTCCCACTAATACTTTTATGCGTATTCATCGTTCATTTATTGTTAACCTGAATAATATTGAAACGATTGAACGCGGTCAAATTATTATGGATAATGCACGCATTACAATTGCAGAACAATACCGCGATGCTTTTTACAAGCATATTGAAGGAAAATCAATAAAATAAATTATTTGATTAATACTATTAGTAGTAAAAAAAACTGCTTATTTCTATAATACAATCCTTTATTTTTGTTTTTACAAACTTGCCAAGATTCAGTACACAAAATACCTATCTGGCAGGCTATAAGAATAATTTACCCATAAATTTAAGATTCGTTATAACCGGCAGGTAGGTCTGTCATGAAAAAACAATTTACTGTATTAACAATGATTTCTCACTATTAATTTCTTCAATGCCTATATCTACAATAAAAAGTAAGAACCATATAATTTTAAACCTGCCTATGCAGGATGAAAAAAAAATACTCCTCAATATTTTTCTATCATCCTACCGGCAGGTTTAGCTATGAAAAAACACCACTATTAATAATGTTATAGCATTATTAATTTCTTAAATATTTTTTATTTGATATCCATTTTATAACCTTTCTTACGCACATTGATGATAGAAATATTATCATCTGCACTTAAGTATTTCCTTAGCTTGGAAATATATACATCCATGCTGCGCGCAAGAAAATAATTGCTATCGCCCCAGATAGTATTTAATGCCAGTTCGCGCGGAAGAATCTGATTTTTATTTTCATAAAACATTTTAAGTAAATGAGCTTCCGTGTTAGTCAGCCTTTTTTTACTATTTTCTCTTACAAGCATCTTGTCTTCATAATCAAATGTAAACCTCGATATTTGGTAAACTTCTTTCTCAGTGTTTAAGCCAGCATTATAATTTTCAGGTATCATAGCTATTATATTTTTAAATTATCTTGATGTTATAATTTCCGACGCTAATGTGTTTTAATAATAATGTCTATAATAAATCAATCACCCATTTTTAAAGCACTTTCCCGTATAAGAATTTATGAAATGTTGCCTGTTGTACGAATTACAAACGTCATAAATATCACTAATATCAAGAAGAATAGCATCAAAGTAATTCAAAATAATTCTTATTATACCGACAGAAAAGAGTTTTGCAAAAATATTTTTTGTTTTCTGTACGGTATAACTCGTTCTAAACAGTTTTGCCTTTGCAAACCTGATAAGAACGAGTATAATTTTATTAAAGACAAATCTGTATTTTGTCCAAAAAAATAATTGAAAGAAAATTTGAAAAATCTTTTCAACGAAATTTTTATTTATACAAAAATATTTTAACATATATGATATGAGCAAATGAAATAGATGTACAGGCTTTTTTTCGGGAAAGATTGGGTTATTTTAATGAAGAAAAAATAACAATACTCCTTTTCATTATTGATTTTGGAAAATTTTCATAAACAAATAATAGAAAAAATAATTGCAGATGTTTTCAATGAGTTCGTCTATAAAATGAGAGTAATCTTCTATTTGAATTATTTCATTTTTTCTTCTTTAAACTCTTAAAATCTTTATTTATAAAGGATTTCAAAATATTTATCGTAATTAAATATTCTATTTTCAAAAATCAAAAAAAATCTTTTATGAAAAGCAACCTGTATTATTTTTTTTCGTCTTGTTTAATTGAAAAATGTTTTTACATTTGGGATGCCTAAATCTATAGTAACCCATTTTAAGAATTTTTCAGCTGCAAGAATAATTTATTTTATAAATTAATTTTATAAAAATGAAAAAGATATTTTTAATGTTTTTTTTGTCTGTAATGCTTACAAACATTGGATTTTCACAATGTACAAATGCTGATTTTTCTACAGGCACCTTTACCGGATGGACTGGGTCTGTCGGCGAAAATCAATCGGGAGTTTATTCTGTTACCGGAACATCAATGGTTGTTGGTGACTCCAATACTATTACATACGCTGCCGGAACAGGAAGGCAAACATTAATGACCCAGTCAGCATACGACCCAATAGTTGGTGGAACTTCGTTAAATGTTTTACCTCCAAACGCAGCAACCGGAGCAAAATCTTGCCGGATAGGAAATGCAAGAGCTGCCGGTTGTGATGGCGGAGAACCTCAAGCAGAAAGAATAGAATATTCATATACTGTTACACCTGAAAGCCGTATATTCACATATCAATATGCTGTTGTACTTCAAGACCCCGGCACCTCGCATACATCCATTGAAAAACCAAAATTTACAATTTATGTAACTGATGCTAATGGGACAATAGTTGACCAAACTTGCGGTGTTTATGAAGTTACTGCTTCAAGCAGCATTCCTGGGTTTACTCCTGTTGCACCTTCAGGTAGTACTTGCAGAACGACTAACATTATGTGGAAAAACTGGACAACTGTTAGTATGGACTTAAAAGCATTTTTAAATCAAACTGTAAAAATCCAATTTACTACTTACGATTGCGACCCCTTTACCAACGGCGGACATTTTGGTTATGCATATATTTCATGTTATTGCGGTTCGTTATCATTAGTTCAGCAATGCGCCGGATCTTCCGATATTGTTACTGCTCCAGCGGGTTTTGTTTCTTATCAATGGTCTTATGTAAATACTTCAGGAACTCCTGTTAATACTACTACAACTACTAATACTATTACCGTTAACCCTGTTCCAAACGGACAAACCATTACCTGCGTAATGACTTCTGTTACTGGATGTACAGTTACTCTTACACTCCCTCTTTCAATTGAACTTCCTGTATTTACTCCAACTTCTCCTACTATATGTGCAGGAGAAACAGCAAATATAACTGCTACAGGAAATGGAAACTATACTTATCAGTGGAGTAACAGTTCAATTGGACCAAATATTTCTGTGTCGCCAACAACAACAACAACATATTCCGTCACGGCAACATCCGACCTGGGATGCACGAGTAGTAACACTGTTATAGTAAATGTAAATCCTCTTCCTACAGCTAATATAAGCTCTAATCCAGCAACTTGTGCAAGTAATGATGGTTCTCTAACGGCTACTCCGGTTATTGGTACTTTTCCATTTACTTATAGCTGGAATACTTCACCCGTTCAAACAACTCAAACTGCCTCTAATTTGTATGCAGGGCAAACATATACTGTTACTATAAAAGATGCCAACAATTGTTCATCAACATTTTCAGGTACGGTACCTCAACAGGGCAGTCTTGCTGCTACCACTACATCTACAGTTGAATATTGCGGACATTGCAATGGCAGCGCCACCGTTACACCATCCGGAGGTACGGAGCCTTACACTTATTTATGGAGCAGTAATGCTGCTTCACAAACTACTTCTACTGCAATCAACCTTTGCGATGATACTTATTCTGTTACTGTTACCGATGCCAATCAATGCAGCACTGTTACAACTGCTATTGTTACTACTGTTAACGGGCCTATCACTTCAGCTTCCAATACCCCTGAATATTGCGACCAAAGTAATGGTACTGCAACTGCCAATCCTTCTGGTGGCTCACCTTCATATACATATTCCTGGAGCAATGGTGGAACTTCACAAACAATTAATGGACTGGCTGCCGGAACTTATTCTGTTACTATTACAGATAGCCATAATTGTTCCACTACTACTTCTACTACAATTACTGAAATTGCAGGACCTACAGCAACTGCAACATCTACGGCAGAACATTGCGATAAACATGACGGAACTGCTACAACCAGCATTAATGGCGGAACACCTAATTATACCTATCACTGGAATAATGGACAATCAAATATCACGGCTACAGGATTAGCACAGGGAACATATACTGTTACTGTTTCTGATAGTCATGGATGTACTACTACTACTACCGTTGATGTTACTGAAATTGCAGGACCTACTGCTACAGCTACTTCTACCATTGAACATTGCGATAAGCACGACGGCTCGGTTACTGCTAATCCTGTAGGCGGTACATCTCCATACACTTACCACTGGAATGACGGACATACTACGAAAGTTGTTTCAAATATTGCTGCCGGAACATATATCGTTACTGTTTCTGATAACTTCGGTTGTACTATTACCACTTCAGTTGTAGTGGACGAAGTACAGGGACCTGCTGCTACGGCTACTTCTACCGTAGAATATTGCAGGCAATGCAATGGTACGGCTACCGTTAATCCTACCGCTGGCACACCTCCATATAATTATATCTGGAGTAATGGGCAATCTTCTAAAACCGTTACTCAACTTTGTGCAACTACATATACTGTTACTGTTAACGATGTTAATTTCTGCTCTGCTACAACTAATGTTCTCGTTAATTCTATTGATGGACCTACCATTACTTCTTTATCAATGACAGAAGATACTTGCGGACATTGTAACGGTACAGCTACTGTTAATGTTAATGGGGGAACACTGCCTTATACTTATGCATGGAATACTACGCCGGTTCAAACTACGGCTACAGCTACAGGACTATGTACGAACCCTTATACGGTTATTGTTACGGATGATCATTTATGCAAAGATACAGGCATGGTAAATGTTGGATTTATTCCCGGTCCTACACTTACCATTCAATCCACTCCTGATACCTGTTTCCAGGGCAACGGAACAACTACTGTTCTCGCAACTGGCGGAACATCTGGTAACTCAGGATATACATATGTTTGGAGCAGTAATACTTCTTCACAAACTACTGCCACTGCAACAGGACTATCTTCCGGTAATTATATTGTAACCGTTACCGATGCCGGCAATTGTGTGGAAACAGCTTCTGTTAGTGTTGACAATACAGGTGATGTAAATATATCTCTTTTTGCATATCCTAAAGTCCTTACATTAATGGATGGGCTTCCTGTTAATTGTGTAGGAAGCTCCGCAGATGATATTTCTATATGGGATTGGAACTTTGGCGATGGGACTACTTATAATGGAGTTCCATCTGAAGAACATTTATATAGTAGTTTAGGTACTTTTCCAATCACGCTTATCGGTACAGGGAAAAATGGTTGTAGAGACACTGCTTATGAAAGCGTTGAAGTACGCGATATTTTTACATTTTATATCCCAAATGCTTTTTCACCAAACGGAGATGGTATTAATGATTTCTTCTTCCCGCAAGGTGTTAATGTTGACCCCGACAATTTCGATATGTGGATTTTCAACCGCTGGGGAAACATGATTTACCATACGGATGTTTGGTACGAGGACACCTATAAATGCGAAGGATGGAACGGAACAGAAGACAACCGCGGAACCTGGGATGACTCGATTATTGATGTGTATGTCTATAAAATTAAAGTGAGAGAAATTTTCGGTAAGAAATATGTTTACTACGGAAAAATCGTTTTAATAAAATAAATATTTTACTAAAATGGATTAAAATGATTTAATCTATACAATAAAGTTGTTCTTCTATAAAAAAACTGTCAACTTCTATTAACTTTTGACGTAATGTTAAAATGTGTTACTTTAGCTTGTTATTTATTTTTTGTATTAAACATTTTAATTAAATTAAAATGTTTTTTATACAACCATTTATATATTGTTATCAACTTTAAAATATATATTCGTTTCTATAAAATAATATAAATAATGCGAATCAAGGGTTAAAAATTAAATAAATAAAAGCAGCGGCAATTTTAC